>JALZJA010000431.1 GCA_030860005.1 Actinomycetota bacterium | reverse complement strand
GCCGCCGCCGGCTGGCGTTCGACGAGCTGCTACTCGCCCAGCTGTCGCTGCTGCGCCGCCGCGCGCAGCGGCACGCCGCCGGCAGCGCGCCCGTGCTCGACGGCTCGCCCGGGCTGTCATTGCGCTGGCGCGAGGAGCTGCTGCCGTTCGATCTCACCGGCGATCAGCTCGCGGCGATCGCGATGCTCGACGACGAGCTCGCCCAGTCGCGGCCGATGCAGCGACTGCTCATGGGAGAGGTCGGCTCGGGCAAGACGGTCGTCGCGCTGCACGCGATCCTGCGCGCGGTCGAGCACGACCTGCAGGCCGCGTTCATGGCACCGACGGAGGTACTCGCCGAGCAGCACTTCGCGACGCTTCAGACGCTGTTGCCCGGGGAGGCCGTGCGCGCGGCGCTCCTCACCGGCTCGACGAGCGCCGCGCGGCGCGCGGACATCCTCGGCAAGCTCGCAAGCGGCGAGCTTCAGTTCGTCGTCGGCACGCATGCGCTCGTCGAGGAGGACGTGCGCTTCGGCCGCCTCGCGGTCGTCGTCGTGGACGAGCAGCATCGCTTCGGCGTGCGCCAGCGCGCGGCGCTCGACGCGAAGGCGGGGCGGACGCGATCGGATCTCGTGCCGCACGTGCTGCATATGACCGCGACGCCGATCCCGCGGACGATGGCGCTGCTGCGCTACGGCGATCTCGACGTGACCGCGTTGCGTGAGCTGCCGCGCGGGCGCAAGCCGGTTGCGACGCACGTCGCGTCGTCGGACGCCGAGCGCGCGCGAGCCTACGACCGCATCCGCGAAGAGCTCGACGCAGGGCGCCAGGCGTTCGTCGTCTGCCCGCTTGTGGAGGAGTCCGAGGCGCTTGCCGCCAAGGCGGCGACGGCGGAGTTCGAGCGCCTGCGCGGCGGGGAGCTCGCGGGCTATCGCGTGGAGCTCTTGCACGGCCAGATGCGCTCGCGTGCCAAGCAGGCGGCGATGGCCGCGTTCGCCGCGGGCGGCGCCGATGTGCTCGTCGCGACGACCGTCATCGAGGTCGGCGTGGACGTGCCCAACGCGACGGTGATGCTGGTCGAGGGCGCGGAGCGCTACGGGATCAGCCAGCTGCACCAGCTGCGCGGTCGCGTCGGCCGTGGCGAGCACGCCTCGCTGTGCCTGTTGTTCGGGCCGAAGAACGCCGCGCGGCTGCGCGCGCTCGCGGCGAGCTGCGACGGGTTCGAGCTTGCCCAGATCGATCTCGAGCTGCGGGGCGAGGGCGAGCTCGCGGGCACGCGCCAGTCGGGCCTAGCGCAGTTCAAGGTCGCGCGACTGCCGCAGGACGAGGCGCTGGCCGAGGCCGCCAATGCCTATGCCGAGGGCGTGCTCGAAGCCGATCCGGACCTCACCGCACCCGAGCACGCGTTGCTCGCCGATGCGCTCGCCGCGGCTCACGGCGAGGCCGAGCTGCAGCCGCTTCCGGCGTAATGCGCATCGTCGCCGGACGCTACGGCGGAAGGCGGCTCGTCGCCCCGCCGGGCAGCGCGACGCGGCCCACGAGCGATCGCGTGCGCGAGGCGCTGTTCAGCGTGCTCGGCGCGGCCGTGCAGGACGCGCGCGTGCTCGATCTGTTCGCCGGCTCGGGCGCGCTCGGCCTCGAGTCGCTCTCGCGCGGAGCCGCGAGCGCCGTCTTCATCGATCGCTCCCCGCGCGCGATTGCGGCCGTCGCAGCCAACCTCGAGGCGCTCGGCCTCGAGGCCGATTTGCGCCGGATGGAGGCCCGCGACGCCCTGCGGAGCGCATCGGCGCGCGGCGAGGCATACGATCTGGTCTTCCTCGATCCCCCGTACCGGCACGCGGCCGGACTGGGGCGGGATCTCTCCGAGGCGCTTCCCGCGGTGCTCGCACGCGGGGCACACGTCGTGAGCGAGAGTGACCGCCGCGATCCGCTCGAGCTGGATCTGCCACTCACCGACGAGCGTCGCTACGGCGATACGGTCATCCGCATCCATGACACCTGATCCCCGCATCGCGATCTGTCCGGGCTCCTACGACCCGGTGACCAACGGGCATCTCGACGTCATCGCGCGAACGTCGGAGCTCTTCGACGAGGTCGTCGTCGGCGTCGTCTACCTGCCGATGCGAAAGGGCCAGACGCTGTTCTCGATCGAGGAGCGGATGGCCTTCGTCGACGAGGCGACGGCGCACCTGGACAACGTGCGCATCATGCAGTTTTCCAACCTCGTCGTCGAGTTTGCCCGCCAGCAGGGAGCGCGGTCGATCGTCAAGGGACTGCGCGCAATCTCCGATTTCGAGTACGAGTTCGAGATGCAGCAGCTCAACCGCCTGCAGGGGCCGGACATCGACACGCTCTACCTGATGGCCAGCCCGCAGTACAGTTTCCTCAGTTCGAGCGGTATCAAGGAGCTGGCCATGTTCGGAGGAACGATCGAAGAGCTCGTGCCCGAGAGGGTGGCCGCGCGCTTGAAGGAAGAGCTCGGGCGCTAGCGAACTGAAGGGTGCTATGGACGTCCTCGTTCTCATAGACAAGCTGGATGACTTGGTGCACAACGCCAAGCTCGTCCCGATGACCGGTCAGGTCCGCGTCGACAAAGACGAGATCTACGACATCCTCGACCAGATGCGCGCGACGATCCCCGAAGAGATCAAGCAGGCGCGCTGGATCGTCAAGGAGCGCCAGGAGATGCTCGCCGAGGCCAAGCGCGAGTCCGAGCGCATCGTCAAGGAGGCGCGCGAGCGCCAGAACGTGCTCGTCGGCGAGCAGGAGGTCACAAAGCAGGCCGAGCGCGCCGCCGAGGACATCATCGAGGACGCCCGCGCCCGCGAGCGCGAGATCCGCCTCGGCGCGGAGGACTACGCCGACGAGATCCTCAACACGCTCGAGGTCAACCTCTCGAAGTTCATCGCCGCCGTGCGCCGCGGGCGCGAGCGCTTGCAGGGCAAGGACGAACCCGCGGAAGTCGCCTGAGGGGCGCCTCACCCGCTCCCGCGTTCGCCTTCATCAGCGGATCGCGAACCCCTCGCGCCCCTCCGGGGCGACCTCGCTGACGCGAACGTCAGCCACATCCGCGCTTGAGGGCCCCTCGCGGCACCAGCGAACCATTCGGTCGACGGCCTCGCCACTGCCCTCGAAGTGCGCCTGCACCGTCCCGTCCGGGCAGTTGCGCACCCACCCGTCAACGCCGCGGCTCAGGGCCTCCTGCCGGGTGCTGTCGCGAAAGAAGACGCCCTGCACGCGACCGTGCACGACGACCTGCTGGGCGACGGTCTGCGTCATGCCCCTGCCGGGGCGCCGAGCAGCCCGGGAAGCTCGGCCATATCGGTGAACGGCTCGCCGCCTGCGTCGGCGAGCACCTCGGCGTCGGTGTGGCGCGCGAACGCCAGCGCCCGCATTCCGGCCGCGCGGGCGGCCTGGACGCCCGGCAGGCTGTCCTCGACGACGGCTGTCGTGGCTGGGTCGAAGCCCATCTGGCGCGCGGCATGGAGGAACAGGTCCGGCGATGGCTTGCCCGCGTCGACCTCGCTGGCACTGAAGATGCGCCCCTCGAAGCGGTCCCACAGCCCGGTGCGGCGCAGCGTGACCTCCATCTTGTGGTGCGGCCCGCTCGACGCCACGCACGACGGCAGCGAGATCTGGTCGAGCGCGGCGATGACGCCCGGCACCGGCTCGAGCTCGCGCGCGAAGATGTCCTTGACCTCGGTGTAGTAGCGGTCGGCCAGGTCGAACGGCAGCGGCGCGCCGAGACGATCGGTCGCCGTTTCGAGGACCGACGCCATCGCCCGACCGCGGTAGTCGCGCATGCAGTCGTCGAACGTCGTCTCCAGGCCGGCCTCCGACAGCAGCCCCGCGAGCACGCGGTTGGCGATCTCCTCGGTATCCACGAGGACGCCGTCGCAGTCGAAGATCACCGAGCGGGTCATGTCTTCGCAGGCTACCCGGGGCCCGGGTTCCTCGCCCCTGAACGGTGTTCGGCGCGCCGTTACGCCCATGGGGCGGATGGGTTGCGCGCGCGGTGCCTGCCACCATGAAGACAGGAGCGCAATGGCGGATCGGCACAACGAGCTGAGGATCGGTTTCTGCGGCGGACTCGCCGTGGAGCTTCGCGGTGCCCGCATCGAGGAGGAGCTGCCGGGACGCCAGGGCCGCGAGCTCTTCGCCTACCTCGTCCTGCACCGCGAGCGGCCGGTGAGCCGCGATGAACTGCTCGCCGTGCTGTGGCCCGATCGCGCCCCGCGCTCCCCCGAGGCCGGCCTCAGCACGGTCCTCGCGCGGCTGCGCCGCGCGCTCGGCCGCGAGCTGCTCAGCAGCGGCCGCACGCAGCTCACGCTGAGCCTGCCCGAGAGCGCGTGGATCGATCTCGAGCAGGCGCGCCTCGCCGCCGCGCGCGCGGAAACCGTGTTGAGCAGCGGCGGTCCATCCCAGGCGCTCGACATCGCGACCGAGGGACTTGCGCTCCTCACCGCCCCGCCCGTGCCCGAGTTCGAGGCACCGTGGGCGCAGCAGGCGCGCGAGCATGCCGACGAGCTGTGCTCGCAACTGCTCGAGCTCGTCGCGCTGGCGGGCATCCGGGCCGGCGGCAACTGCCTCGTCGATGCCGAGCGCGCCGCGCGCCGGCTCGTCGAGCGCCAGCCGTTCCGCGAGTCGGGTCACGCGCTGCTCATGCGGGCGCTCGCGGCGCGCGGCGATGTCGCCGAGGGGCTGCGCGTCTATGATCAGCTGCGCGCGGCGCTCATGGACGAGCTCGGGGCCGTGCCGTCGGCGCAGGTCGTCGCCCTCCACGAGCGGCTGCTGCGCGGGCGCCCCGCGGCCGCCGACAACGCGGACGCGGGGGTTGCGCTTCCGCCCGTACTCGCCCGCAACGCCGCCAAGGCCTGGGTCGGTCGCAGCTCGAATCTGGGGGAGCTTCACGAGCAGTGGAGCTCGAGCGCGTCCGGGGCGTGCGTCGTCTCGCTCACCGGCGAGCCGGGGATCGGCAAGACGATGCTGGCCGCGCGCTTCGCCTCCGAGGTGCACGAGCAGGGTGCGACGGTCCTGTACGGCCGCGCCGACGAGGAGGCCGTCGTTCCGTACTCGGCGTTCGTGGAGGCGCTGCGCCATTACGTCATCCACACCGAAACAGGGCAGCTCGAGGAGGCGCTCGGGCCCCACCGCAACGAGCTCGGGTCGCTCATCGCCGAGCTCGCCGGCACGGGGTCGGGGCCGCGGGCGACCGGCGACGCCGAGCTGCGCCGCCTGCACCTGTTCCAGGCCGTCGCCGCGATGCTCGCCGACGCGGCAGCGCGCCACCCGACGCTGCTCGTCCTCGAGGACCTGCATTGGGCCGACGCGGGCACGCTGCTCATGCTGCGCCACGTCCTGCGCGACACGCAGCACGCCCCGATGCTCGTCGTGGTGACGTACCGCGACGTCGAGATGGCGCCCGACTCGCCGCTGCGCCCGCTCGTCGCCGACCTGCGCCGCGAGAACGACGTCGCGCGCCTCGCGCTCGGCGGCTTCGACGACGAGGAGATCGCGACGCTCCTGTGCGAGGCCGAGCAGCAGCCCTCGCCCCAGCTCGTCCGCCGCCTGCGCGAGCACACGTCGGGCAACCCCCTGTTCATGGAGGAGATCCTCCGCAGCGCTCGCGAGTCGCAGATCTCCCTCAGCGAGCTGGATGCCTCGCAGCTCGAGCAGCTGGAGATTCCCGAGGGCGTGCAGGACGTCATCCGCCGCCGGCTCTCGCGGCTCGGCGCGCCGACCGCGGATGCGCTCGCCGCCGCGGCCGTGCTCGGGCGCGACTTCCGGCTCGATGCGCTCGAGGCCACGCTCGGCGACGGGGAAGACCAGGCGATCACGGCCGTCGACGAGGCGCTCGCCGCGCGGCTCGTCATCGAGGATCCCGCCGACGCCGAGCGCTACGCCTTCAGCCACGCGCTCGTCCGCGACAGCATCTACCGCGGCCTGAGCCGCGGCCGGCGGGCGCGACTGCACCGCCGCGTGGCGCTCGCCCTCGAGAGCCGGCGCAGCATCCTCGGCATCGAGGCCGCTGAGCTGGCCCATCACTTCGTCCAGGCCGCCCAAGCGGATCTTGCCGACGAGGCCGTCGCCTACTCGCGCGAGGCCGCCGCCCGCTCGCTGCACGGGCACGCCTACGAGGAGGCGGCGCGTCACGGCCGCAACGCGCTGCATGCGCTCGAGCGCCACCGGCCGGAGGATCGCGAAGCGCGCTGCGAGACGCTGCTCGAGCTCGGCGCGGTCGCCTGGCAGGCGAGCCTGCCCGACGCGCGCGCGATCTCCGAGCAGGCAGTCGAGGCTGCCC
>JALZJA010000054.1 GCA_030860005.1 Actinomycetota bacterium | reverse complement strand
GCCGTAGCCCGGCGCCGGCGCGCGGCCACGGGCGACGATCCACACCTGCTCGTAGTCACGGCCGTAGGCGATCGCGCCCGCGTTCTCGAACATCCGCCGCGCGCCGAGCGCGTGGAAGATCGCATCGTAGAAGCGGGCCGAGCGAGCGAGGTCGGTGACCTCGAAGGCGACGTGGACGATCATCGCGAGCAGCTCCACCGGGAGTCGGCCGCCGGCAGGATCGAGCCATGACGGGATGTCATCGCGCCGCGTGTCCCACGTCGCGGTGGATGACGTCGACGTCGACGTCGACGCGCTCGCGATAGCGCGCGCCGAGCGTCTCGGCGATCGCGACCGAGCGGTGGCGGCCACCGGTGCAGCCGATCGCGACGGCGAGGTGCGCCTTGCCCTCCGCGATGTACTCCGGGACGAGCCAGTCCAGCAGCGGATGCAGGTGCTCGTAGAACGCCTCGAGCTTGCCGTCGCGCTCGATGTGCTCGATCACCTTGGCGTCGAAGCCCGTCAGCGGCCGCAGGTCGGGCACCCAGTGCGGGTTCGGAAGGAAGCGCACGTCGAAGACGATGTCGGCGTCGCGCGGCGGGCCGTGCTTGTGGCCGAAGGAGGTGAACGTCATCGCAAGCTTCGTGCGGGTCTGGCGCGGCAGGATCTCCTCGACGATGCGCAGGCGCAGCGTCGCCGCGCTGATCCCGCTCGTGTCGAGGACGAGGTCGGCGCGCGCCCTGAACGGCGCGAGCAACTCGCGCTCGGCCGCGATGCCCTGGGTGACCGAGCCGGTCGGGCTCAAAGGGTGACGGCGGCGCGTCTCCTTGTAGCGGCCGATGAGCGTCTCCCCGTCGGCCTCGAGGAAGAGCACGTGATGGTTGATGCCGAGCTTGGGGAGGTCGTCGAGCACGGCGCTCAGCGCGTCGAAGAGCTGGCCGCCGCGCACGTCGGAGACGACGGCGGCGCGGCGCACCTTCGAGCCCTCGTGCACGAAGAGGTCGACGAGCCCGCGGATCATCTCCGGCGGCAGGTTGTCGACACAGAAGTAGCCCGTGTCCTCGAAGACGTTCATCGCCGTCGACTTTCCGGCGCCGGAGAAGCCGGTGATGACGACGAAGTCCTCGAGCGAGGTGGTGGTCGGCGCGTCGTCGGTCGCGGTCACGTCAGCGATTGTGGCGCGTGCGGCGGTCATCCCGAGGTTCGATTCAGATACGCGTACAGGTCGCGTGCGGTCTTCGACGGAAGCCCCGGGACCGCCTCCAATTGCTCGCGCGACGCGTTGAGGACCGCCTCGGGCGAGCCGAAGCGCTTCAAGAGCGAGCGCTTGCGCGCCGGGCCGATGCCGGGCAGGCCGTCGAGCACGGACTCGGTCATCTGGCGGTCGCGGCGCGCGCGGTGGTGCGTGATCGCGAAGCGATGCGCCTCGTCGCGCAGGCGCTGCAGCAGCTGGAGCTCCGGCGTGTCGTGGGCCAGCACGAGCGGCGCGCGCTCCTCGGGCAGGAAGACCTCCTCGACGCGCTTGGCCAGCGAGATGACCGCGACGCCGCGGTCACGGAAGCCCTGCAGCGCGCGCAGCCCTGCGGACAGCTGCCCGGGTCCGCCGTCGATGACGATGAGGCTTGGCAGCGTCGCGAAGGACTCGTTGCGCTTGGGGTCGTTCGGGCTGAGGTCCTGCTCGGACTCCCAGCGGGCGAGGCGCCGCGAGAGCACCTCCTCCAACGCCGCGAAGTCGTCGGGCACGCCCTCGGTCGTAGAGCGCACGTTGAAGCGCCGGTAGTCGCTGCGCTTCGGCGCGCCGCCCTCGAAGACGACCATCGCGGCCGTCGTGTTCGTGCCCATGAGGTTCGAGATGTCGAAGGCCTCGATGCGCAGGGGAAGGGCATCGAGGGCGAGCACCTGCTGGAGTGAGTCGAGCGCCTCGACGCGCTGCTGGCGGCGGCGCTCCTCCTTCAGGCGCTCCTGGTCGAGCGCGAGCTGCGCGTTGCGCTCGGCCATCTCGAGGATGCGGCGCTTCTCACCGCGCTCGGCGGCGCGGACCTCGACGCGCGCGCCGCGCTGCTCAGCGAGGACCTCGCCGAGCACCTGGGCCGACTCGACCTCATGCTGGACGATGACCTGTGGTGGGATCGCCATCTGGTCGCCGTAGTACTGCAGCAGGAACTCCTCGACCACCTCCCCCACCTCGCGTCCGGTCTCGTTGGCGAGGTAGAAGGACTGGCGGTCGAACAGCACCCCGTCACGGATCTGGAAGACCTGCGCGTTGGCGTCGACGCCATCGACCGCGACCGCGACGGCGTCGAGCGTGCCGACGGACTCGTTGGCGACGCGCTGGCGCTCGAGCAGGCTGCGGACCGCTCGCAGGCGATTGCGCTCGAGCGCCGCCTGCTCGAACTCCTGCGCCTCGGCGGCCTCCTTCATGCGCCGCTCGAGGTCCCGTTCGATCTGCTGGTAGCGCCCGGAGAGGAAGGCGATGACGCCGTCGATCGCCTCGCGGTATTGCTCCTTGGACTGGTAGCCGACGCACGGTGCGCCGCAGCGCTTGATGTAGAAGTCCAGGCAGGGCGAGCCGCTGCGGCGCCCCGGCTCGATTCCGCTGCACGAGCGGAAGGCGAAGACCTTCTGGAGCAGGTCGAGTGTGCCGCGCACGCGCTTTGCGTTCGAGTACGGCCCGAAGTAGAGCCGGTCGCGCCGATGGCGCTCACGCGTGAAGTACACGCGCGGGTGGTCCTCGTCGATCGAGATCGCCAGGAACGGATAGGACTTGTCGTCGCGCAGGCGGACGTTGAAGCGCGGCTTGTACTGCTTGATGAAGCGGATCTCGGTGAGAAGCGCCTCGGCCTCGGAGGACACGAGCAGGGAGTCGATCTCGTGGATGAGCCTGACCATCTCGACCGCCCCGCGTGGGACACCGACCCCGCCCGCCCTCGAGAAGTGCCCGGCGACGCGCTTGCGGATCGATTTCGCCTTGCCGACGTAGATGACCTTGGCGGCCGCGTCACGGAACAGGTAGACGCCCGGCCCGTCGGGCAGGCTGCGGCGCTCGTCGCGCAGGCGCGTCTGACGCGGTGATGTCGGCGTGGTCGCCACGTATCGAGGATAGGCCGGGCGGTGGCGTGCTCGGCCTCTCAGGTCAACGACACAGCGCCGGCAGCAGCACGCACAGCGGCGGCGGCGGGCCCGGCGCAGGCGGCGGCCCCGCCGGTGGTGGCGGCGGAGGCGGTTTGAGCCCGAGATTGCGGCGCACGACGTAGTAGGCGGGCCGCGGGTTGCCCATTGGGCTCGTCAGCCCGGCGTCGAAGCGCGCCTTGGGGCCGGCACCGCTCCAGTTGTAGATGTACAGGCGCTTGATGCGCGGGTTCGACCGCGCGAGCCGGAACATGTACCGCGTCGCCTTCTTCGCGCGCGTGGGGCTGAACCGCCGGCGGCCGAACTTCACGATGCCGCCGGTCTCGGTCAACCAGACCTCACCCCTGACCGCGCGCAGCAGATCACGCGTCTTGCGCGACGTGCCGTCGTTGGTGTCGCGGTAGTTGTGCATGCCCCACACCCGCGGGAATCCGTCGGCGTGGCGGCGGAAGGCCCGCACGTAGCGCACCATCCCGGGGATGTCGAGGACGTCGACGGCCACGACGGTGCACTCCGGGCAGCCGCGGCGCACGACGTTGTAGAACCCCGCCGCCCGGTCCGGGCGCTTCGCCGTCGGCTGGCTGCGATGGTTGGCCTCATTCCACGGCGAGTAGACGGTCACGAAGGGATACCGCGCGCGAAAGGCTTCGAACGCGAGCCGGAAGCGATTCGCGCTCGGCGCCCGGCAGCGCGGCGAGCGCACGACGCCCGCGCCGTCATAGCACCCGCGGGCGTGGTTGAAGGCGATCAGCGGCTCGATGCCCGACGCGCGCGCGGCGAGCAGCCAGGCGTCGACGTCGGCGACCTCGAACGTGTTGCGCAGCACCGCGTCGTAGGAGACGACGAGCCGGGAGATCGGGACATCGAGGCTGCGGAAGTGCGGGCTGGAGAACATCCGCGCCGACTGGTCGGCGATGCCCATCAGCTCAGCCGCCGCGGCGGACTGCGCGGTCGCGAGGGACCCGACGGCCACGAGGACGCAGAGCGCCCGCCGGATGATGCGCATGCGCCGCTTCGTAGCAGGTTTGCGCGCCGCTCAATACCGTAGGCGGATGGCGGACGTGCGCAACATCGGGGCGACGGCTGGGCTGCGGCCGCCCGCCGAAGGCGAGACCGAGGACCCCGACTTCGCCACGGTGGCGGTGCGCCTGTTCGCCCGCACCGACGACGGGACGCAGGTCGACGACGCGCAGGAGCAGTCGCTCAGCGTGCGCCTCGAGCGCTCGAAGCTGGCGGCGGTGGAGCTGTCGGTGCAGATGTCGCTGCGTCTCAAGCAGGCGCCAACCGGCATCCGGCGCGAGGCATGGGAGCGCATCTGCGAGCAGCTTGCCCGGCACGGCATCGAGACCGAGCCCGAGACGCTGCACGTGCTGCGCTTCGAGTTCGTGCCCAACGACAGGCTGCGCCGTGAGATGACGAAGTCCTGGGAGGCGCAGCAGCCCGGCCCGC
This sequence comes from Actinomycetota bacterium, assembly GCA_030860005.1. Classification (GTDB taxonomy): domain Bacteria; phylum Actinomycetota; class Thermoleophilia; order Solirubrobacterales; family Solirubrobacteraceae; genus CADCVQ01. The sequence continues at coordinate 2,214 of JALZJA010000054.1, read as the reverse complement.
CCTCGCGCTGACGGTGAATCAAACCGGCCTGCACATGTCGGGCGCGGTGAACTCATGGGTGACGATGCCCGTACCCGGTACCACGAGGTAGAGCGTCGGCCCGTCGACCGCGAGGTCGATGGCCCGGAAGCCGTCGGCCTGGTTGGGACCGGGCGGGTTGATCAGCGCCTCGGTGCGATAGCACTCGTCCGCGACCTCGAACAAGATGGTCCTGTTCGGATCGCCGGCGTGCTCTGAGGTCGTGAGCGCCCACATCGTGGCGCCCGGCCCGAGCGCCAGTCCGTGCGCGCTCTGGCCGCTGTCGCCCTCCGACGCGGCCGCGAAGATCGAGCGCAGGCCCGTGCCGTTCGTCCTCTGTGCGAACGCGTACTCGTAGACGTCCGCGGCGACCGCGGCGACCTCCGTCCCGCGCAGGTCGACCGACTCGATGTTCGTCACGCCGAACCTCTTGGCGTCCTTGGGAAGCGGAAGGCGCTTGATCGTGCCGGAGCCGTGCTTGACGTACAGGCCGGAGCGGTTGTCGTCGATCTGGTTGTTCGCCTTGCGGCACAGCAGGCCGAACGCGGTGCGCGTGCGCCACCGTGCCGGCGCGGTCGTGAGCGTGCAGCGCCCGGGCGTGAGGCGCTTGAAGCTCGACCGCTTGCCCTTGAGGTTGTCGGTCAGCGTCTTGCAGGCGCTGGCGCCGCAGCGCTGGTAGGTGAGCACGAGACGGTTCTTGCTGTCGCGGCCGAGGTCGATCGAGCGGTAGGTCGATGCGTGCGGCGCGCCCTTGACCGGTGCGATGCCGTCGGCATTGCGTTGCATCAGCGTCCGGTCGCCGAACGTGCCGCTGACCCAGACGACGGTGCCGTCGAGCGCGGTGATCTGGTCGGCAGCGGGGTCGGGGGCGACGACCGTGTCGGCGGCGGACACCATGCTCGGCGCCGCCAGGGCCGTCGCGAGGACCGCGCCGGCAAGCAGTGCCTGCCGCGCGTGTCGCCTCGACGACCGCCTGGTGATGTTCGTATCGGTATAGGTCTCCTGCATGGCCGCAGTATCGGCCGGCGCGCGGGCCTCGCGGCCACACCTGGGGCTCGACGGGTCACACCTGTGCGGGTCAGGCCGCGACGGCGAACTCGGCGTCGTCGATCTCGTCCAGCTCGGTCAGCTCGCCGGCGAGCCGTCGCAGCGCCCGATCGAGCGCGCCGCCGTTGAGCAGCGCACCCGTCGCGGCGCGCAGGACGCGTCCGCTCAGCCCGCGCTCGCGCTGAAGTGAGATCTGGGCCTCGACGATGACGCCTGTGTCCGCCGGCGCAATGCGATAGTCGACGTCGAGGCCCACGGGCCCGCGCGCCGCGAGCGTCAGGCCCTGCTCGTCGGCGCGGAGCACCTCGATCTCGAACTCCGCCGCGATGCCGCCGAGCGAGCCGTTGACCCAGGCGTGGCTGCCGGCGCGCAGACGCCGGCCCTTCAGGCCGTCGACCTCGAAGCCGACCGGCGCCCAGTCGCCGATGAGCTCAGGATCGGTGAGCGACGCGAGCACGGCAGGCGGCTGCGCCGGGACGAAGCGACACGCGGTCCACACGTCGCACGCGGACGCGTCGTGCGCGGGAGTCTTGCGACGGTTGAGTGAGAGCGACGGCATGCGAGCAGTCTCTTGCCCCGGGTTCGGCGCGCCTATCGAGGCAGCCGGTGTTCGGGGGGGCGGTTAGCCGCACCCATCCACGCCACGATGCGCGCCTGTGGCATCCGCCACGTCGTACCGGCCTTTAGGGGGTCTCCTCTCGATTTGGTGGTGAAGTTGGGGGCGTCAGCCCCGACTTGATCGCTGCTTGAGCGGGGTCGGCCGGTCGGGTCAAGGGCGCGAAGTCCCTGCACGTTGACGGTATCGCGGGTTGGGTGGGTGCTGTGGGTCGCGCTTGAGGCGAGCGGCCGACTTCGCTACGAGCGCTGGGCATGTTGCGCGGATCGTGGTGACGCGCCGTCGTCCTCGGCGGCAGGCTGCTGGCTGATCGAAGGTCAGCGGCTTGCGAAGGAGGACGACGTGCGCGTCACGACGGCATTGAACCGGCTGTTGCGCCTGCCCGGCGCATCGGTCATCGACGTCAGCTTTAGCCCGCAGGGGGTGATCGTGACGGTCCGCTTGCGGCGGCGCCGTAGGGTCTGCTCGGCCTGCGGGCAGACCGGTGCTCATCTGCAGATCCACGGACGGCGTGTCAAGCGCTGGCGCCACCT
>JALZJA010000393.1 GCA_030860005.1 Actinomycetota bacterium | reverse complement strand
CCGTGACGCTCAGGTCGCGCGGCGGCGTCTGCGGCTGCGACGGCCGGATCCGCTCGAGCCACGCCGCCACCTCCTCGGCCGTCGCGAGCGCAAGGGCGAAGTCCTCCGGCCCGACCTCGTAGCGCACGACCTGGCCTACGAGCGGCGCGATCCGCGGATCCGTCACCGCGTCGCGGACGTAGGCGTTGGGCGTGTCGTTCTGCTTCGCCTTGAGGTTGATGTGCGACAGCGGCGTCTGCGGCGTGGAGCTGATGACGCCGGCCACGTGACCGAGGTCGTTGGGCAGCGTGCTGAACAGCGCGACGTCGCGGATCGTCGGCGGCCGCGCGGACGTCGGGTCGATGGCGGTGAGCACGCCGTAGCCCTCGCCGGGGTTCAGGGCGACGTACGACACGTTGGCGAAGAGCTCGCTGGTTGACACCGAACGCACGCCGAGCTCGCGCAGCGCGTCCTCGTCTGAGCGAAAGAGCGCCTCCTGGGTGTCGCCCGCGGGGTGGTAGGCGAGCTTGCCGGCGGCAAACGGCATGGCCGCGCAGACGAGGTCGAAGGCGAGCCCCACGTGCGGCGCCCGCACGGGATCGGTCGGCCAGAACTCCAGCGCATACAGGCCCTGCTCCTCGCCGGCCGCGGGCTGGAAGCGGTCGGGGGCGATGATCGTCCCGGCGAGGTTCGAGCGGTCGTCGCGGAAGTACGTGCGCGCGTTGAACTGCGCCAGCGAGATCCCGATCTGCAGCGCGTCGCTCGCGAACGCGTAGTGGTAGGCGTAGGTCTGGGTGTTGAGGAAGTAGAGCTGCGGGTCCGGGCCGTCGACGCCGAGGATGAGGAGCTTCATCTCCTCGGCGGCGATCTGGCCGGGCACGTCGTCGCGCCGGGCGAGGATCTCGAACGTGGCGCGGTCGGGCACGCTCGTGGCGCCCTGCGACAGCGGTAGCTCGAGCGTCCGGTCCGGTTGGGCGGGGGTTCCCACCTCCATGCCGTCCACCGTATCGCCGCGTGCACGGACCCTCAGTGACATTCATCACGCAGCGGACGGCTCGAACAGGGCTGATTATCCGCGCAGCTTCGAGCGGATCAGCACGTCGCCGATGATCGAGCCCGGCGGCCCGGCCGTGACGATGACGAGCGCCGGGAACCACCAGCCCCACAGCCTCCCCGCGGCGCCGCGCGCAGTGAGGAACACGAGGATGAGGAAGCCGACCCCGTGGATCGGGCCGAGGATCTCCTTGTGGACCTCGCTGTCGGTGATGAACCCGTAGACGAGCGGGACCAGCAGGAGCGCGTCGAGCACGGCCACGACGAGCACGAGGTTGAGCTGGCGCTGAACGCGGTTTCGCCATTCGGTCGCCGCAACCGGCGAACCACCGGCGACGTTACGTTCGGTGTCCACGGCGCGGCGCATCGTAGAGGACATCCGACGGTGGGCGCAGAATCACAAGCGATGATCGTCCTCGGCATCGATCCCGGCACCGCGAACACCGGCTACGGCGTCGTCCTGCGCCGGTCCGGGCGCATCACCGCGCTCGATGGGGGCGTGCTCACGACGCGTCCCGAGGCACCGCCTCAGATCCGCCTGGCGGCGATTCACCGCCGGGTGGGCGAGCTCATGGACGAGCACAACGTCACCGTCGTGTCGCTCGAAGACATCTTCTTCGGCCAGAACGCGGGCAGCGCGTTCGCCGTCGGCCAGGCGCGCGGCGCGGTCATGACGGCGGCCGGCGAGCGCCGGCTCGAGGTCGCCTCCTATACGCCCCAGCAGGTCAAGTACGCCGTCTGCGGCAGCGGCCGCGCGCCAAAGGAGCAGGTCGCGCGCATGGTCCAGATGCTGCTGTCGCTCGATACGCCCCCGCATCCAGACCATGCGGCCGACGCGCTGGCGATCGCGATCTGCCACGCCAACGGCGCGCCGCACGCCGCCGCGGTCGCCGAGAGGCGGGTGCTCGTGTGATCGCACTCGTGCGCGGCGAGGTCGCCGTCCGGCGTGCAGACCACGTCGTCGTGCAGACCGGCGGCGTCGGCTACCGCCTCGCCGTCTCGGCCGAGACGCTGCGCAAGGTCCCCGCCGTCGGCAAGGCGGTCACGCTGCACAGCCATCTCGTCGTGCGCGACGACGCGCTCGCGCTCTACGGCTTCGCCTCCGAGGAGGAGCGCGACCTCTTCCTCGCGCTCGTCGGCGTGCAATCCGTCGGGCCGAAGGTCGCGCTCGCGGTGCTCAGCGGTGGAAGCCCGCGCGAGCTCGCCGGCGCGCTGGCGTCCGGCGACAGCGCGCGCTTGCAGGCCGTGCCCGGCATCGGCAAGCGCACGGCGGAGCGGATCGTCGTCGAGCTGCGCGAGAAGTTCGCCGCCGCCTGCGAGGGTGAGCCGGAGATCGTCATCACGCGCTCCGACGATCCGCGCCGGCTCGCGCGCGACGGCCTCGTCGAGCTTGGCTTCTCGATCGTCGAGGCCGACGAGCTGCTGCGCGATGCGCCCGAGGACGACGACACGCCCGAGGCGTTCATCGCGTACGCGCTGCGGGCCGCGCGGCGGTAGCCAGCCCGATGGCCGAGATCCGCATCCAGACGCCGCAGCGCATCGAGGATGAGGACGAGCTCGACCGCTCGCTGCGCCCGCGCCGCCTCGAGGACTTCGTCGGCCAGCCCTCGCTGAAGGAGCAGCTCGCGATCTCCGTGCAGGCCGCGCGCGGCCGCGACGAGGCGCTCGACCACGTCCTGCTCGCGGGCCCGCCCGGGCTGGGCAAGACGACGCTCGCGCAGATCGTCGCCAACGAGCTCGACGCGCCGTTCGTGCAGACGGCCGGCCCCGCGCTCGAGCGCAAGGCCGACGTCGCCGCCTTCCTCACGGCGCTCGAGCCGCGCAGCGTCTTCTTCGTCGACGAGATCCACCGGCTGCAGCGCGCGCTCGAGGAGACGTTCTATCCCGCGATGGAGGACCGTCAGCTGCCGATCACCGTTGGCCAGGGCGCCGGCGCGCGCGTCGTCACGCTCGAGCTGCCGCCGTTCACGCTTATCGGCGCCACAACGCGCACGGGGCTGCTGACCGCACCGCTGCGCGACCGCTTCGGCCTCCAGCACCGCCTCGAGCACTACTGCCTGGAGGACCTCACCGAGATCGTCACGCGCTCGGCGCGGATCCTCGACGTCGCGCTCGTTCGCGACGGCGCGGTCGCGATCGCGGCCCGCAGCCGCGGGACGCCGCGCGTCGCCAACCGCCTGCTCAAGCGCGTGCGCGACTACGCCGAGGTGCGCTCGGGCGGCACGGTCACCGCCGAGGCCGCCGACGCCGCGCTCGCGCTGCTTGAGATCGACGAGCTCGGCCTCGACCGGCTGGACCGCGAGCTGCTGCGCGCGCTGTGCGAGAAGTTCGAGGGCGGGCCGGTCGGGCTGTCGACCCTCGCGGTCACCGTGGGGGAGGAGCAGGACACGATCGAGGACGTCTACGAGCCGTTCTTGCTGCAAAGCGGCCTGCTCAAGCGCACGCCCCGCGGCCGCGCCGCGACGCGCCGTGCCTACGGGCATCTCGGCCTGGAGGCGCCGGTCAGCGGCTCCGAGAGCCTGTTCTGACCTGGCGCACCGGCCTGAACCGGGGTTAGGGGTGCCGGAGCCGGCCATGTGGCCGGCGGAGGCGGGTCCCCGTGGATTTGGGCTTCTCTAGGCTTAGGCCAGCCATGGCTCATCTGTTCATCTGTCCCAGCTGCGGGACGCGCTCCTCCGAGACCGACCGCACCGCCGGCTTCACGCGCCAGGCCAAGGGCTGCGCGAAATGCGGCTTTGGCTTTCTCTTCGAGCTGCTCGACGACTACTACCCGGCACCGCATGCCGCCTTCTTCGTCTGCGATCAGGCGTCGCGCGTGATCGGCTGCGGACGCGGCTCCTTCGAGCTCACGGGACTGGATGACGAGCGCGTCATCGGCCGCAAGGTCAACGAGGTGCTCGGGCTGAAGTTCGAGGACTCGACCGATTACGTGAGCACCGTGCTGGAGTGGGGTGTGCGTGCGCTCGGCAAGCCGGTCCAGGTCAACGCCGAGGGCGACCTGCCGGCCGACGCCACGGCAGATCTCTTTCCCGCCTATGACGATGACGGCGGACTGCTGCTGGTGCTCACGCCTGCGAAGTAATGTGACGATAGGCCCCACGTGACCGTACGCCGCCGCAACCTCCTCGTCCTGCTGCTCGTGCTCGGGCTGCTGCTCGGCTCGTTCGTCGTCGTGGCCCAGAAGCCGACGAAGCTCGGCCTCGACCTGCAGGGGGGCGTCGAGCTCGTCTATCAGGCCAAGCCGCGCAAGGGGACGCCGCTGACGCCCGACGCGCTGGACCGCGTCATCGACGTCATGCGCGAGCGCGTCGACCGGCTCGGCGTCGCGGAGCCGAAGATCCAGACGTTCGGCGAAGACCAGGTCAGCGTCGGGCTGCCCGACGTCGATGACCAGGCTGCCGCGATCAAGCAGGTCGGCACGGTCGCGCAGATGAACTTCTATGACTGGGAGGTCAACGTCATCGGGCCGTCGGGCCAGCCCGCTCCCGATGACATCGAGGTCACCGGCGGGGGGCAGGCGGGCACAGCCGGGGCGCTGTCGCTGTACGACGCCGTGCTGCGCGCCTCCGAGCGCCCGGCGGACCTCGACAAGGACAACTCGCGCGACGGCAGCCTGTTCTACGCCGTCGACCCGAAGGCAAAGAGGGTCTACGGGCTCGGCGAGGAGTCGCGCGGCGACGCGCTGAAGCAGATCCCGCGCGCGCAGCGCGAGAACGTCAAGGCCAAGGTCTACGAGGTCAAGGAAGGCACGGTCCTCCTGCGGGCCGAGAAGCCCGCGAAGGTCAAGGGCAAGGCCGACCAGTGGTTCGTCCTGCGCGACGACGTCGCGCTCGAGGGCAAGGAGATCAAGGACCCCGAGCAGACCTTCGACAGCGGGACGGGCGGATCGGGCGAGGCCATCGTCACGTTCAACTTCACCGACAAGGGGCGCAAGATCTGGCGCGACACCACGCGCACGATCGCCCAGCGCGGCGTGCAGGCGGTCGGCGTGCTGCCCGGCCAGACCTCGCGGGATGCCTTCCAGCACTTCGCGATCGCGCTCGACAACGAGCTCGTCTCGGTGCCGTACATCGATTCCGACGAGAATCCCGAGGGATTCGACCCGCGCCAGGGGTCGCAGATCAGCGGTGGCTTCACGCCCTCGTCCGCGCAGGAGCTCGCCAACGTGCTGAAGACCGGCGCCCTGCCGCTGGATCTCGAGCTCATCTCGAGCTCGCAGGTCTCCGCCACGCTCGGCAAGCAGGCACTCAACCAGGGCCTCGCGGCCGGCATCGCCGGCTTCATGATCGTCGCCCTCTTCCTGCTCGTCGTCTACCGCATCCTGGGCGTCATCGCGGTCGTCGCGCTCGGCGTCTACGGCGTCTACTTCTACGCGCTGATCGAGCTCATCCCGGTCGTCCTGACGCTGCCGGGCATCGCGGGCCTGATCCTCACACTGGGGGTGGCCGCTGACGCGAACATCGTGATCTTCGAGCGCGTCAAGGAAGAGGTGCGCGCGGGCAGATCGATCACGGCCGCCATCACGGCGGGCTACAAGAAGGGCCTGACGGCGATCATCGACGCGAACGTCGTGACGATCATGGTGGCGTTCATCCTCTTCGTGCTCGCCACGGCGGGGGTCCAGGGCTTCGCGCTGACACTTGGTCTCGGCGTCATCGTCTCGCTGTTCACGGCGGTCGTCGCGACGCAGGCGATCGTCGGAACGATGGGCAAGTCGCGGCTGTTGCAGCGGCCGTCGGCGCTCGGCGCGGGCAAGCCCAAGGGCGACCGCCTGCGCCTGGACTACATGGGCTACTCGAAGTACTTCTTCAGCTTCTCCGGCCTGATTCTCGTCGTCTGTGCGCTCGCGCTCGGCGCCAAGGGCATCAACCTCGGCATCGACTTCGAGTCGGGCAGCCGGATCGACGTCGCGCTGAGCAAGCAGGCCGACGAGGGCGACATCCGCAACGTGCTCGCCGACGCCGGCCAGCCGAGCGCCGAGATCCAGCGCGTCGAGGAGAAGGGCCCGGGCGCCTCGAAGTTCCAGATCTCGACCGAGTCGCTCAAGCCGCTCGAGACCGACAAGATCAACAGCTCGCTGGAGCGCAAGTTCGGCTTTGCGCGGGCGCCGAACTCGCAGAACATCGGACCGACGTTCGGCCAGACCGTCGCGAGCTCCGCGATCATCGCGATCATCGCCTCGCTCATCGTGATCTCGGCGTACATCGCGCTGAGGTTCGAAGCGAAGTACGCGGTGCCGGTGTTGATCGCGGTGATGCACGACATCCTCATCACCGCGGGTGTCTACGCGCTCATCGGCCAGGAGGTGACAACGGCGACGGTCGCGGCGTTGCTCACGGTCTTAGGCTTCTCCCTCTACGACACGATCATCGTGTTCGACCGAATTCGCGAGAACGTTCCGCGCATGCCGCGGGCCGCGTTCTCACAGATCGTCAACCGCTCGATGTCCGAGGTCATCGTGCGTTCGCTGGCGACGAGCTTCTGCTCGGTCCTGCCGGTGCTGTCGCTGCTGCTGTTCGGCGGGGAGACGCTGCGCGACTTCGCGTTCGCGCTGCTCGTCGGCACGATCTCGGGTACGTACTCGTCGGTGTTCATCGCCGGCCCGGTGCTGACGGCGTGGAAGGAGCGCGAGCCCGTCTACCGCCGCCGTCACGCGCGCATCGCGGCCGAGAACAACGGCCTCGTGCCCGCGTTCGCGACGTCGGCCGCCGGCGCGTCGACCGACGTGGAGCCCGAGCACAACAAGCGCGCACGCCGCGCCGAGCGGATCACCGCGCCGGACGATCCGGAGCGCGGCGTGTCGCGCGAGGAGTTCGAGGACATGGTGCGCGACCTGCACGTCGACCCCGCCCCGAAGCCCACGGGACGCGCCGCGGTGCTCGATGAGGAGGAGGAGGAGGTCGCTCCCCGGCGCGCGAAGGCCAAGGCGGCGGCACCGGCGTCGAGTCCGGACCGGCCGGCGGCCGCGCCCTCCAAGCCCGACGAGGCATCCGACGCGTCGCCAGAGGACGTCATCATGCCCGACCGCGCCGAACCGGGCGGGGGAGCGCGGCGCAAGCCCAAGGCGTCGGGCGCCTCGGCCTCCAAGCGCAAGGGCAAGCACGGGAGGAAACGTTAGTGGTCCCTCCAGCAAGCCCCTGCACGCTCGGATCGGTCGCTGATCGCCGCCTGGCGTCGTTCTGGACCAACGGCCCTGCGGGCCGTCGGTGCCCGGCAATGCCTAGGGCATTGCCCCCTCCCTGCGTCCTCGCCAGCCGCCGCCACCGACCGCCCGAACGCACACGGGCTCACCGGAGGAACCACTAATGGGAGCCCTCGCGTGGACCATGATGGGCCTGGCCCTCTGGCACTTCACGATCTTCCTCCCGGACCGCTGCTGGGGCGGGATCATCGGCGCGTTCCTCGGATCGGTCTTCGGCGCGATCATCTTCGGCCTGGTCATCCACGGCCTGCACGTTCCCGGCCGGGACGACACCGACCTCCTGACGGTGCTCGAGGCGGTGCCCGGTTCGATCATCGGCGTCGCGTTGTTCTACGGGCTCGGCGTGCGCCAGGAGGAGAAGGA
>JALZJA010000387.1 GCA_030860005.1 Actinomycetota bacterium | reverse complement strand
ACGACCTCGCCACGCAGATGCTCGCCTACGTCGCCCATCACAACCTCACCGCCCGCCCATTCGCATGGACGTACACCGGCAAGGTCCTCGCCGCATGAGACAAACAACTAACCGGAGCGACCACTAGAGGCTCAGCGAGACGGTCGTCAGATCCTCGCAAGCGCCCGCGCGTTTCCCTGACCGAACTCGCCCGAGCAGCCAAGTACGCAACGCACACCACCCTGATGTCGCCGGTGCATGCGCTCAGGCCCCCGTCCCCAGTTGAAATTCGATTGGTGGGGGACGGCTTGGTCGTTCTTCGCGCTTGACCGAGTGGAGCGGCACCGATGCTCGAGCGCGCGATCTACGTGGGTTCGGCACCGGAGATGGTGTGGCCCAAGGCGGTGCGCAGTTCGTCGATGCGTAGCTGGACTTCGGCGGCACGGCTGGTCGCCATGTATGTCGACTTGATCGGCGGTCCGGGGTCGACCTGGCGGACGATCAGGCCGACCTCGGTCAGTTCGCGCAGGCGTTCCCACATGACACGCTCGGATAAGCCGGGGATGGCGTGGCGGATCTCGCTGAAGCGGCGGGGATTCTCGAGGAGCAGATCGAGGATGTCCAGCGTCCAGCGGCGCGACAGGCTGCGCAGGGAGCGAGCAAACGAGTCGGGGTCGGCCGTTGACGTTTGCGGCGACATGCTCGCCGAAGAGTACGTGGCCGCCTGGGTGCAGGAAAAAGGAAGCTACTGTCCAAAAGGGGCACACGATGCGTCCCGGCTGCCCGTTCTGCGCTGCCTTCGGAGGCCGTCGCGCAGACCAGTTCTCTCGCCGCGTCCCGATCGCGGCCGCGTGTGCCGAGGTTGCCACTGGGCGCGCGTCGTGTGGGGCGCGCCGGCGATGAAGCTGACGCGGGCAGAGCGTGAGCAGTTGGCACAGACGCTGCGCTGCGCCCAGGCAGAGGAATCGTTTGATGCGGCGTTGGTTCGGGACATCGCCGCCGGCGCCGGCGTCAGCGAGCGCTACGTCTACAGCCTGACGCACGACGGGGTGCCAGCCCGCACTCGCGCGCCGTGGCAGCTGACCGATCACGCGATCGAGCTGTATTACGAGAAGCGCGCGAAGCTCCCGGCCGTCCATGCCGCGCTCGTCGAAGCCGGCGAGGACGTGCCGGCCCTGCGCCAGTTGCAGTGCGCGTTCGCGACGCAGCTTGATAGCGACGAGCGAGCCTTCGTCAGATGGGGCGCCGCACAGCGCCGCGCGGCGTCGGGCACCGTGCGCTGGGAGGCGCGGTGTCGCAACGCGATCTGGCAGACCGACCACGTTCAGCTTGGAGTTCCCGTCGTGCTTCCCGGGCGCCCTACGCGCCCGAAGTGTCTGGCGATGACGTACTTCATCGACTGCTACTCGCGGATGGTGATGGGCTGGATGATCTCCGCGCGCGAAAGCTCCGACGCTGTGCTTGAGGCGTTGCGCGACGCGATCCTGATCGATCCGGAGGCTGGCAGTCCGCACGGCGGAAAGCCGCTTGTGCTGATGTACGACAACGGCAAGACGTTCATCGCCGACGTCGTGCAGCAGGCCGCGGCGCTGCTCGGTTTTCGCACGCAGTCGGTGGCGCGGTACTCGCCGCATCAGAACGGGAAGGTCGAGCGCTGCCATCAGACGATCTGCGCGCTCGCGCTGTCAGAGATGCCGGCGTGGAAGCACGGCCCAAGAGACGTGCGGGGCCGGTTGTTCTGCGACACGCCGGTGACCGAGGAGGTTCTGATCGCCGAGGTTGACGCCGCGGTGCGCCACTACAACTTCGAGCGGCCGCATGGCGCGATCGGTGGGCTCACGCCCTGGCAGCGTTTCTGTGCTGACGAGACCGCCCTGCGCGTCGAGGATCCCGCTCGCCTGCGCTTCGCGCTGCGTCACCGCAAGCTGCAGACCGTCCAGCCGTCGGGCGTGTGGAAGCACGGTCGCTACTACTGGGCGCCGGCGCTGGACACGCGTGGTGGCGATCCGGCGATCGTGGCGTGGCTGCGCAAGGACGAACGCTCTCTCTATGAAGGAGGGTGGGTTGTCAAGTGGGTCGTGATCTTGGTGATGGGTTCTCCGGTCGGGTCACGGAGCAGGTGCTCAACTCGGTCAGGTCGGTAGAAGTGGTGTAACGGGGCTCGCGCAAAGTCCGGGGTCAGTCATGACGTCGGCCACCGCGGGCTCCGAGACTCGTCGGTCGAGACCAATCGATCGGCGAAAGGAACATTCGCGAT
>JALZJA010000357.1 GCA_030860005.1 Actinomycetota bacterium | reverse complement strand
CCATCCGAAGGCACCGGCGCACGCTCGCGTTCCCGGTTCTCGCTGGTGGGGCCATTCTCATGATGTACGGCTTGACCGAAGGCAACCTCGGCACTGCTTACCGCCACCGTGGCGAGTTCGTGTGGGTGGTGGCGTTACTCGCAGCGATAGGCGCCGAGCGGATCGCCGCATGGCGAAGCGAGCGGCGGCAGGTTGTCGATACGTAGCGTCAATCGTCGATCGCGACGTGAGCCAGGAGGCGGGGCGGCGCGGGTACCGCTACGCCGACGAGGCGCACTCCGACGGGCGGCAGGACGCGCTCGTCGAGAGCCTCGGCTTCGATCCAAGCTAGGTCAGAGCGCTCACGCGCGCCGCACGCAGCCGCTGCTCCCAGGCGGCTAGCGCGACGACGGCCCAGAGATCGGACGCGACCGATGGCGAGCGCGTGACGAGCTGTGACGCAGCAAGCCCGTCGACCAGCGTCGAGTCGAGCTCGGCGAGCCAGGCGATCGACTCCGAGCGCCAGGATCCGGCGAACAGGTCGCCGAGCGGAACCGCGAAGCCGCGTTTGCGTCCCCGAGAAGGGAAGTCCGGCAGGCGGCTGCGGGCGAGCTCGCGCAGCAATCGCTTGCCGCCCAACAGGGTCGCCTTCTGGCCGTCGGGCACCCGGGTGGCCAGCCCGACCATCTCGGCGTCGAGCATTGGGACGCGTCCTTCCAGGCCGACCGCCATCGTCGCGCGGTCCTCTTTGACGAGTAGATCCCCGGCCAGGTAGGTGCTCAGCTCGAAACGCTGTAGCTGGCGCAACCGGCTGCCGTCTCCGTATCGCGACAGCTCCAGGCGCTCGGCCACCCGTTCGCGCACCACCGCGGTTGTCGCGTCCATGCCGAGGGCGTGACGACCGGCGAGCGAGGTGCGGTTGCCGACAAGACCCAGGTACTGCTCGAGATCATCACCGACGCCGGCACCGGCGATCCGATTGACGTAGGAGCGCGCGAGGGTCAGTGCGGAGTTGCGCTCCGATCCGCGCTCGTAGCCGCTGCGGGCGAGGCGCACGAGCAGCGCTGTCGGCATGAGTCGCAGCGCGCGGCGCAGCCGGTGCGCGCGATGGCGGTAGTAGCCCGCGTACAGATCATCACCGCCGGTGCCACTGAGGACGACCGTCACGTGCTCCCTGGCGAGCCGCGCAAGCTGCAGGGTCGCAAGCGCGGAGGCATCACCGAACGGCGTGTCGTAGGCCTGCGTCATCGCCTCGACCGCCTCGCCGAAGCCGTCCTCGAACCGGCGCACGTGGTGCTCCACCCCGAGCGCGCGAGCGAAGGTCGCGGCGCGAGCACTCTCGTCGAAGTCGCCGTGGCCGGCAAAGCCGATCGTGAAAGCGCTCGGCCGCGCTCCGAGGGCAGCCGCGTAGGCGAGCAGTAGCGAGGAGTCGACGCCGCCCGACAGCAGCACGCCAACGTCGACATCAGCGACGAGCTGGCGCGCGACCGATCGCTGCAGGACCGCGTCGAGATCCTCCAAGGCGACGGGGACCCGCGAAGCCGGCCCCTCGAATGCGTGCGGTGCGAAGCGCACCGTCTGCTCGCTGCCATCGGGACGCCGGCGCACCGCCGTGCCCGGTTGCACCTGTGAGATCCCGAGGATGCCAGTCCGCGGATGAGGCACGTAATGAAACGCCGCGTACTCCTCGATCGCCTCGGTGTCGATCGCGCCTGCGTTGAAACCTGCGCTGACCAGTGCGGTGGCGTCGGAGGCGAAGGCGAAGCGATCGCTCGTCGTGCGGACGAGCGGCTTGATGCCCAGCGGGTCGCGAGCGAGAACCAGTTCGTTTCGACGTTCGTCGACGATCGCGAGCGCGTACATGCCGTTGAGCCGCGCCAAGCCCTCGAGATCCCACTGCTCGTAGGCATGCAGCGCGACCTCCGCGTCGCAGTCCGTGCGGAAGCGATGGCCCGCGCGCTCGAGCTCAGCGCGAAGGAGGCGGTAGTCGTAGATCTCGCCGTTGAACAGCAGCCGCAGCGTTCCATCCTCGTTGCCGATGGGGTAGGCCACCCGATCGCTGAGGTCGATGACCGCCAGCCGCGTCTGCGCAAGCCCGTAGCCGCCGTGCTCGGCGTACCAGTCCCCGTCTGGTCCGCGGTTGGCCAGGCAGGCGTTCAGCCTTCGCCCTCGAACCGCGCCGTCATCGTCGGCGAGCTCGAAACCAGCTATGCCGCACATGCCGACCTGAGATCAGACCGGCCGCAGGACGGACTGATGAGGCGACACAGCGGGGTCACGTTTCGAGAGATCAGCCGGGTCGGGGCTGAGAGAACCCCGGTTGACGGATATCCGAGCCCAGGCCTGTTCGTGGCGGAAGGTACGGCCCTGCGGTCGCGCCGGCCCTCGAGCGGGAGGTCAAGGCGCGTCCAACGGCGTCAGCGACTGCCTCCACCTGCGTTTCGTCCATGCCGACCCACAGCGGCAGTCGCACCAGCCTGCTGGCAACGTCCGTCGTTACCGCGAGCGTCCCATGGCTTCGCCCATAGCGCGCGCCGCCAGGAGAGTCG
>JALZJA010000319.1 GCA_030860005.1 Actinomycetota bacterium | reverse complement strand
CGGCTGGCCGCTGCTCGCCAACCCGCTGAGCTGTGCGCGCCGCGGCGCGGCCGCGGTCGCCCACTACGACGACCTGCTGCGCTCACAGGAGTTCGCGACGCAGATGCGACCCGATGCCGTCGTTCGCTGCGGTGACCTGCCGACGTCCAAGCCGCTGCGCGAATGGCTGGCGCAGCTCGGCGATGACGTGGTCCAGGTCGCGCTGGATCCGCATTCGGCCTGGCAGGACCCTTCCGGCAGCGTGCAGCTGGTGCTCGCCGTCGAGCCCGGCGCCACGCTCGCGGCAGCGGCGGCGTCCGAGCCCGCTCGCGGCGGCGATGAGTGGTTGCGGCGCTGGCGCGCGGCCGACGAATCAACGGACGCGACGATCGAAGATGTCCTAGGCGAGGACCTTTCCGAGCCGAAGGTCGCGCGCGAGCTCACCGATCGCCTGCCTGCCGGGGCCACGCTGTTCGTCGCCTCGTCCATGCCGGTGCGCGACGTTGAGCGCTTCGCGCGGGTCCGCGACGATCCGCCGCGCGCGCTGTCCAACCGCGGCGCAAACGGGATCGACGGGACCGTCTCGAGCGCCTTCGGCGCCGCGGCGATCAGCGACGGCCCGGTCGTCGCGCTCATCGGCGACGTCGCGCTCGCGCACGACATCGGCGGCCTGCTCGCGCACACGCGGCTCGGGCTGTCGCTGACGATCGTGCTGCTCAACAACGACGGCGGCGGGATCTTCGAGTTCCTTGCGCTCGCCGGCGAGCAGGACGCCTTCGAGGAGCACGTCGCCACCCCCCACGGCCTGGACTTCGCCCATGCGGCGGCGCTCTACGGCGCCAAGCACGAGCTCGCGGAGAGTCTCGGGGCCTTCCGCGAGTTGCTCGACGACGCCGTTGCCGGCAAAGGCACGACGATCGTCGAGGTGCGCACCGACCGGACGGAGAACCTTGCACTGCACCAGCGCATGCCGGGCGGGCGGGGGTGAGCGCGGGTTGTGCGGAAAACGTGCCGCATGTTCCCGTTTTCCGCCCAACCCCACGGCTGCTTGCGCGCGCTGAGCTCCATCGAGCCAGCAACTGTCCGATCGCCCGGCCGG
Organism: Actinomycetota bacterium; assembly: GCA_030860005.1. Lineage (GTDB taxonomy): Bacteria > Actinomycetota > Thermoleophilia > Solirubrobacterales > Solirubrobacteraceae > CADCVQ01. Next base: position 1,653 of record JALZJA010000319.1, on the reverse strand, counting down.
GTACGCTGAACGCGTGGCGGCACGCATCGCCAAGGCCGACGTCCAGCCCCCCGACCGCGAGCAGATCGAGGCGCGCTACGCGCAGGAGGGCCTGCGGCCGCACGAATGGGGCAACGGGCCCGGGTACAGCTACGACTGGCACGAGCACGGCCATACGAAGGTCCTCTACTGCGTGACGGGCAGCATCGTCTTTCACACGCGCGAGGGTGACTTCGCACTCGAGCCCGGCGATCGGCTCGAGGTCGACCCTGGCACCGAGCATGCGGCTACCGTCGGCGACGACGGCGTGCTGTGCCTCGAGGCCGCCGCCTAGCCGAGCCGGCGCGGCAACTCGTCCTCGTACTCCGGGAAGTAGCGCCCGATCACGTCGAGCGAGAACTCGGGCAGGATCGACGACGGGGGCTCGCGCTCCAGCAGGAACTCAAAGGAGACGCGGACGACGCGCTCGAGGTCGTCCTCGCCGAAGCGCTCGGGCACGGTGACCACATGGCTGCTTCCGTCGTCGACGGTGACCTCGTACGTGCGCTCCGACAGCGGCGTGATGCTGATGTCCGCCACGCCACGGAGGGTACGCGCTCTCGCCAGGCAAACACAAACCGCAACGAGAGCAGCGTGATTACGTCCTCGGCGTGGGAGTCGGGGAGCGTGACTGAACCTCGGTGGGGCGTCCCACGTGCCACGGCCATTCGTCGTGCTCGGTGTCCAGCCAGCGCTGCGCGTCGGCGCGCCCGAGCTCGATCAGCTCGTCGATGAACTCTCTCGCCAGGAACAGATAGCTGTACAGCTCGCCGTGCATCGGGTTGCGCGCCGCGTCGGTGATGCGCCCCAGCAGCGCCAGGTTGGGCCAGCGCAGGTGAGCCCGCACGCTCTTGTAGTGGCGCTTGTAGACCTCGACGGCGATGCGACCGATCCGCATGCGGTGGGAGGGGACGACGAAGATGTAGGGGACCTTGCGGCGCGGGCTGCCCTTGCCGGCGTCAACGCCCTGCTCGACCGCCTCGTTGATCGCGGTCAGCGTGGCGACATCGCTCGCGAGCTGGTCGGCGAGCACCGCCAGCAGCGACGACGCACCGTCGAAGAGGTCGGGCTGGGTCGTCGGCGGGAGCTCATCGGGGACGACGGCGGAGTTCAGGCCGATCACGATGACCCGCTCGGCGCCGAGCTCGAGCGCAGGGTCCAACGGGGCGTTCAGCCGTACCCCGCCGTCCCCGTACCAGCCGCGGCACGTCGGGGGCTCGGCGACCTCGACGGCGGGGAAGATGACCGGGATCGCGCCCGACGCGAGAACGTGGTCGTCGGTGAGCGGGGTCGCCACGTAGTCGATCGCCCGCTCCTCGTTCGTGGGAGGCGTCTTGCCGCCCTGGTGGAAGACGATGCTGCGCCCGGACTCGTACGACGTCGCGACGACACCCACCGCGTGCAGCGGCGTCGAGTCCGCGGCGATGTTCTCCGAGATGCGCGCGAACGCGACGATGCGGTTGAGCGTCGCCCGCAGCGGCGTCGTGTCGAGCAGGCTCGGGACGGCTTTCACCCGAAGGCCGAGGAAGGTGCCGAAGAAGCGAGCCAGCTTGCCGAGGGACGACGGGGAGAGCAGGGAGCGCATCGCGTCGCGATGGCGCAGATTGCGCCACACGTCCAGGCCGCCGGCGACCG
>JALZJA010000303.1 GCA_030860005.1 Actinomycetota bacterium | reverse complement strand
CCATCTCGAGCGCGCGCTCGAGCTCGCCGAGGCCCTCGCTCGCTTTCCCCAGGAGACCATGCTCTCCGACCGGCGCGCCGCCCTCGAGGGGATCGGCCTGACCTTCGAGGAGGGCCTGCGGCTCGAGGCGGAGGTGGGCTTCGAGGTCTTCGAGGTGGCGCAGCAGGGGGCGGCGCGGTTTGCCGGCGGGGAGGGGCGCGGCGGCGCGGGCGCCTAGGCCTAGTGGTCCATCCCCTTAGTCGTTTGTCTCATGCGGTCAGGACCTTGCCGGTGTATGTCCAGGCAAAGGGCTGGGCGGTGAGGTTGTAGTGCTCGACGAAGGCCAGCATCTGGGTGGCCAGGTCGTTCGGGCCGCTGAACTGGCCGTGGCGCAGCAGGCGGCGCGTGAGGGTCGAGAAGAAGATCTCGACCTGGTTGAGCCAGCTGGCGTGCTTGGGCGTGAAGACCAGCCTGAAGCGCGGGTGCTCGTCGAGCCACGCCCCGACGGCCTGCGTCTTGTGGGTCGAGAGGTTGTCGAGAATCGCGATGACCTGCCGGCCGGCGGGGATCTCGGCTTCGAGCTGATCGAGGAAGGCGATGAAATCGAACTGGTTGCGCGTCGGCGCGGTCATCCCGGACACCGCGCCGGAGTGCACCTGCAGGGCGGCGAAGAGGTTCTGGGTGCCGTTGCGCAGGTACTCGCCGTCGCGGCGGGCCGGCCGGCCGGGCGCCGGGAGGGTGTCGGGGCGAGCGGGCTCGCGCGCGGCGATCGAGGTCTTCTCGTCGACCGAGACGACGATCGCGTTCTCGGGCGGATCGAGATACAGACCGCAGACCTCGGCGGCCTGGGCGTCGAACTCGGGCCCGAGTTCGCTCATCACCCACTGCTCGGTCAGGTGGGGGCGCAGGTCGGCCGCGCGCAGGATGACGTGTGCCCGCGACTGCGACATGCCGACCTGCTCGGCCAGCTCGGCATGCGTCCAGCGCTCGCGGCGTAAGCCCTCGGCGGTGTCCGGCGGACGGGTGCAGGCCAGTGCAATCAGACGCGCGCGGACCTCTGCGCCGTGCGTCAGTGGCCGCCCCGTCTTGGGCAGGTCGCTGAGCCCGGCGACCCCGTCGCGCTCATAGCGCGAGCGCCACGTCTTGACCGTCGGCAGCGAGCACCCGACGCGCTCGGCGATCTCACGAGCCGGCCGGCCCTCGCCGGCCAGCAGCACGATCTGAGCCCGATCGACCAGGCGCCGCTCGGTGGCCCGGGCGTTGGCCCACTTCTCCAGCACAGGCCGATCCTCAGCCGCGATCTCGATCTGCTTGGCGTGCGCCGCCATCTCCGCCTCCATCGTCGCCCAACCAGGACGAGAAGGCGATTCACCAGCACACACGATCCTTCCTGCAAGAGACACGTATCTTGCAGGACCGACCACTAGGCGGTCTGTGTTGCCGCGAACCGGCACCAGTCCCTGAGCGCGTGGGCGGTCAGCTCCGGGCCGTTGTCGCAGCGCAGGAACCGCGGGGCGCGGCCACGCGCGGTGACGATCTGGTCAAGCGTGGCGACGGTCTCATCAGCGCTGATGCTGCGCTCGCAGCACATCACGAGCGCCTCGCGGGTGAACTCGTCGACGACGTTGACCAGCCGCAGCGTCCGGCCATCGGCGGTCTGGTCGTGCTGGAAGTCCAGCGCCCACACCTCGTCCGGGCGCTCGGCGCGCAGCCGCGTCGCCCCGACAGCGGGGTCGCCCAGCCGGCGGCGCTTTCGCGGGCGCGCGAGGACCCGCAGGCCCTCCTCGCGCCACAGGCGCTGAACGCGCTTGCGGTTGATCTCCCAGCCGTCCCGGCAGAGCTCGTGATGCGCGCGCCGGTAGCCCCAGCGCGGCCGCTGCCCCGCGATCCTGCGCAGCTCGGCGCGCAGCGCGCCGTCGTCGCCGCACGTGGGCTCATGGCGCTGGGTCGAGCGGTGCTGGCCGGCGATCCGGCACGCCCGGCGCTCGCTGACGCCGAGGCGGTCGCAGAGCATCGCGACCGCCTGGCGCCTGCGGGCCGGGCTCAGAAGTTTCCCCCGGCGATCTCCTTCAACCCGTCGATGTCGAGCGCCTGGCCGGCCACGATCCGCTTCAAGCGCTGGTTCTCACGCTCGAGCTCCTTCAGGCGCTTGGCATCGTCGGCCTTCATC
>JALZJA010000299.1 GCA_030860005.1 Actinomycetota bacterium | reverse complement strand
CGTTAGCTACTCCTTGATGCGATCGATGACGAACGCGACGCGGACGTGCGCGCGCCACTCGTCGAGGTCGCCGCCGCGCAGGCCGGTTGACACGACGTCGATCGCCTTGATGTTGCGCAGCGTCTCTCGCGCCTCGGCCAATGCTTGGTGGACGGCGTCGTCTGAGCTCGTCGTGGAACTGCCGACAAGCTCGATGATCTTCATCACGGACATGTGTTTCTCCCTCGTTGGTCGAGGCTCAGCCTAAGGGAACTGGTCAGGGATCGTCCGGCGTCTCGGGGCAGTCGCGCTTGAAGCGGTCCCACTCCCACGTGGCCAGGAACGCCTCCACCCCCGCGTGGCCGTTGGCGACGAGCGCGTCGCGCTGCTCGCGCGAGGCGTCGAACTCGACGACTCCGACAGCGCTCGTGTCGACTGAAACCGTGCGGCGGCGAACGCACGGCCGCTGCAGGTAGGTCTGGTCGTTGCCGACGATCGCGGTCGCGACGACGCGCTCGAGCATCTTCACCGGCGGGAGCGGGGGCAGGACGTGGTCCGGGAACAGCTGCGGGTCGCCCGCCGGTAGCCCGGGCACGATCTTGACGCCGAATGTTGGCCAGCGCGGCGGTCTGGCGTCGGTGCGGTCGAAGATCTCGATCGGGTAGTTCGACAGGACGCCGCCGTCCACGAGGATCGTTTCCTCGCCGCCCTGAGGGTCGCGGACGATGACGGGCTCGAAGTACAGCGGGATCGCGCTCGACGCCCGCACGGCGTCAGCGACGAGCTGCTCGTCGGGATTGAGGTCGAGCAGGCGGTAGTCCCACGGCAGCCGCAGCAGCCGCCCACGGCTGACGTCCGTCGCCATCACGACGAGCTTGTAGTGCTGGTAGGGCGCGAGGTTGCGATCCGCGCCACGATCGGTGCGACGGAGATCTGCGAACGTCATGACCCCGAGCCGTTCGAGCTCGACGCGGACGAACTCGCGGAGGTAATCGCCCTCGTAGGCGCCGCTGTGCAGCAGCAGCGAGATCCCCTCGCTGACGAGCGGCAGCTTCGGAAAGCCGCGATCGGGCACCCGCGCGTACTGCAGCCGCTCCATCGCCTGCGACAGCCCCGGCTCGTCGATGCCCGCCGCCACGAGCGCGGCGACGATCGCACCGGCCGAGGTCCCGGCCACGCGCGGGAAGCTGTAGCCGGCGCGCATGAGTGCGGCGACGGCGCCCCCCAGCGCGACGCCCTTCATGCCTCCGCCCTCGAGGACGAGGTCCGCGTTGAGCATCGGCCCACGGTAGCGGCCGGGTGGCGCGACCGGATGCCCAGTGGCCAACGCGGTGCGACCATACATCAAGCGAGCCCGTCTTCCGGCACCTCGGCGGTGGAAGGAATCCACCCGTGGCAGCGGAAGTTCGCATCGGCTTGCCAAGTGAGTTTGAGATCAGAGCGGAGATCGCCACATGAGCGCCAAGGCGCGGACCGAAGACGGGAAAGAACGCGGGCAACGAGTCGTCGTCGTGATCGGCGACGGGGACCTGAGCGACGAGACGGCGCGCGCGCTCGAGGCGTCGAAGGCTCGCGTCACCCGCCTGCGCGAGCCCGACGAGGACGACGTGCGCGACGCGCTCGAGAGTGAAGCGATCGACTCCGTGGCGGTGGTCACCCACGGGGACGCGATCGTGCTGCGGATGGCGCTCATGGTCCGCTCGGTGTCGAAGGAGATGCCGCTGCTCCTGACCATCTTCGATCGCACGATCGCGGAGCAGGTGACCCACGAGTGGCCGCACACGCACGTGACCTCGCTGGCGGACATCGTCGCGCCGTCGCTGGCTGGCCCGTGCATCGACGAGCGCTTCGCCGCCGTGATGATCGAGGACGATCACCCGGTCGGACTGGTCGAGAAGGACGGTGGCCTGTCCGAAGAGCCGATCCCGTCCTTCAGACCGCGGCGTGCGGAGGCGCTCGCGCGTGATCTGTTCATGCCGTATGACAAGAGCGCGGGGATGCTGCTGTTCGGCGCGATCGGGCTGCTGGTGGTCTTCGCGATCGAGACCGTCACGGCGGTGTTCACGCTCGACCAGAGCGTCATCGATGCCACATACGGCTCCGCGAAGACGCTCGTCACCGTCGATCCCAACCCCAAGGTCGCGGACGGGCCGGCCTGGTACAAGCTGTTCACCTCGGCCACGATGATCGTTGCCCTGCTCTTCGTGGCCGCCTTCACCGCGGGCCTCGTGAACCGCGTGGTCGAGCGGCGGCTGACCGGCCTCGTCGGCCGCAGGGCCGTGCCGCGCCGCGACCACGTGGTGGTGATCGGCCTCGGTCAGGTCGGCATGCGCCTCTGCCTCGTGCTGCGCGCCTGCAAGATCCCCGTGCTCGCGGTGGAGCTGGACGAGGACGGGGAGAGCGTCGGGCTCGCGAAGGAGCTGGGCCTGCCGGTGGTGGTGGGCCGCGGCGCCGATCCCGCGCTGATGCGCCGGCTCTCGCTACCGAAGGCGAGGGCCGTCGCCGCCATGACCGGCGACGACCTGGAGAACATCTCGGTGGCCATGACGGCCCGCGGGATCCGGCCCGACGTCCGCACGGTGCTGCGTGTCGGCGACGGTGACGTGGCCAACGAGACGCGCTCGCTCCTCGCGCTCGGCATCGTACGCGACGTGCACAGGATCGCCGCCGCCCTGTTGGCGGAGATGGTCCTGGGCGGCGAGGCCGAGAGCGTCGTGTGTATCGGCGACGACGCCCACTTGCGTCTCCCCGACGGGCGGCTCGAACGCGCGAAGCTTGACACCCTGGCGTGAACAGCGCCTGAAGCGGAGCCGCGAGCGCCGCCGGATCAGTCGTCGCCTTCGCCTTCGCCTTCGCGGTCGTCGCTGTCGTCGTCGCCGCCGTCGGCCTGCACCACGAGCAGGAGGTCGTTGGTGTCCACGTGGGTTCCGGACGCGGCCACGACCTCCTCGACCACGCCGTCGATCTCGGCGAACACCGCCGTCTCCATCTTCATCGCCTCGATCGATGCCAGACGGTCGCCTTGCGCCACCCGCTGACCCGCCTCGACCGAGAGCGAGATGACCATGCCGCGCATGGGCGCGACGACGTGGCCGGGATCGTCAGGGTCGGCCTCGCGCCGCTCCGGCGGGGGCGCCAGGCTGCGGTCCTGCACCTTCACCTCGCGCGGCTGGCCGTTCAGCTCGAAGAAGATCGAGCGCTGCCCGTCGGGATCGGGTTCGCCCACGGCCAGGAAGCGGATGATGAGGACCATGCCCTGCTCGATCTCGACGGCGAGCTCGTCGTCCTGACGCAGGCCCCAAAAGAAGACGGGCGTCGGCAGCACGCTCACGTCGCCGTACAGGCTCTGAAGACCGGCGAAGGTGACGAATACCTCCGGGTACATGAGGTAGGAGGCAAGCTCCTGGTCGTTGATCGCGCGATCCACCTCGCGCTGCACCTCGTCTCGCGTTTCCTCGAGGTCGACCGGCTCGAGCTCCGCGCCCGGCCGCACGTGCAGGGGCTCGCGACCCTTCAGCACCTTTTGCTGCAGCTCCTCGGGAAAGCCCCCGGGGGGCTGGCCGACGTCGCCGTGGAAGAACTCGACGATCGACTCCGGGAAGGCGATCTCCTGCGCCGGGTCGAGCACGTCGTCGGCGCTGAGGTCGTTGGTCACCATGAGCACCGCGAGGTCGCCCACCGCCTTTGAGGTCGGCGTGACCTTGACGATGTCGCCGAGCATGTGGTTGGCC
>JALZJA010000275.1 GCA_030860005.1 Actinomycetota bacterium | reverse complement strand
CAGCGCGCCGGCGAGGCGCCGCAGCGCCCGTGGCCGCGGAATGCGCCCGAGCCCCCGGATCCGAGCGACGCGCGCGCCGGCGGACTCCAGCCGCTCGCGCGCCGCCTCGCTCGTGTGCTCCCCGATGAGCGCGACGAACTCGTGCTCGTCCGCGAGCGCACCGGCGAGCAGGGCGAGATAGATCTCCGCGCCGCCGTCGCCGACCGCGTCGGAGACGAGCACGACCCGGCGGGCGTCATGGCCTGCAGTCACCATGTGCACGCTAACGACGCCGACCCCTATGTGACCACACTCCCCATCCGCTACCGGCGCAACGTCGTCAGCAGCTACGTCACGACCGGCGTGATCGCGGTGGCGGCGCTCGTGACGACGCCGATCCTCGCCCGCGGGCTCGGGCCCGAGGGCTACGGCATCTGGGTGCTCGTCGCGTCGTTCGCGCTGTACCTCGAGCTGCTCGAGTTCGGCTTCGGCAAGGCCACGCCGAAGTTCGTGGCGGAGTACGCCGCGCGCGGCGACGAGCGCGGCGTCCGCGCGACCATCGCGACGTCGTTCTGGATCCTCGCGGCGCTGGGATCGGTAGCCGCGATCGTCGGCGTGATCGTCGCGGCGCTCTTTCCCTCGATCTTCGGGATCTCCTCCGAGCTGGAGAAGGCCGCGCAGATCCTGATCCTGCTCGTGCTCGTGGACCTCGCGATCTCGATCCCCGCGGACACCTTCGGCGGCGTGCTGATGGGCCTGCAGCGCTTCTACCTCGTCAACGCAACGCTCGTCGCCGTCACGGTCGCGCAGGCGATCGCGTGGACGATCGTGCTCGCGCTCGACGGCGGCCTCATCGCGCTCGGCATCGTGACCGTGGCGCTGAGCCTCGCCGGCCAGCTCGCGCGCTACCTCCTGGCGCGGCGCCATGTGCCGGGAGCGAGCATCAAGCCGCGGGAGATCGACCGCAACATGGGGCGGCGGTTCACCGCGCTGTCGGTCTGGTTCTTCGTGCTCGACATGAGCAAGGTCGTGCTTGTGCGGCTCGACACTGTGGTCGTGGGCATCACCGTCAGCGTCGCCGGCGCCGGCGTCTACGCGGTCGGCCAGCGGCTGACGCTCGCGCTCGAGCAGCTCATCGAGCCGCTGACGAAGTCGTTCTTCCCGCACTCGTCGAGCCTCACGGCGACGGAGGACCGCGAGGGCCTGCGCCGCACGCTCATGGTCGGCACGCGCCTCTCGCTGGCGATCGCGGCGCCGATCGCGCTCGCGCTGGCGGTCCTTGCCGGGCCGCTGCTCGACCTGTGGCTCGGATCGGGCTTCGAGGACGCCGCCGCGGTCGTCGTGCTGCTGTCCGCTGCCGTGACGACCGCGGCGCTCACCCGCACGGGCCTGCTCATGCTCCAGGGGGCGGGGGACGTGCGTGTTCCGGCGCTCATCACAAGCGGCGAGGCGTTGCTGAACCTCGTGCTGAGCGTCATCCTCGCGCAGTCGATGGGCCTGAAGGGCGTCGCGCTGGGCACGCTGATCGCGGTCCTCGTGGCGAACGTCGGGTGCTTCTATCCGTACATGTGCCGGCAGTTCGGTGTCCCGATCGGCACGCTGTCGGCGAGCCTCGCGCGGGCGCACCTCCCGGCGCTCGTGCTCGCCGGGCTCGTCGGCTGGGCGATCGCGTCGGCCGATCCCGGCGGGGCCGTCGTGCTCGCCGGCGCGCTGGCGATCGCCGCCGCATACGTGAGCGTCTTCTGGGTCACGGGGCTCGCACCCGAGGAACGCCGCGACGTGCGCGGGGTGCTCGCGCGCTCGCGCCGCGGGCCGGGCCAGGACGGCTGATTCATGGCCCGCTCGCTGCTGTGGATCGTGCACCAGCCGCCGCTGCCGGCGGTCACCGGGTCGCGCGTGCGCTCGCGGGCGCTCATCCGTGAGCTCGTCGCGCGCGGCTGGGAGGTGTCGCTCTTCAGCCTCGACACCGGCGTCCCGGCACAGCGCGCCGACCTCGACGATCTGCGCTCGTTGTGCGCCGAGGTGCGTCTGGTGCCCTACGGCAGCACCAGGAGCGTACGGATGGCACGTATGGGCGCTGACCTGCTGCGCGGGCGCGCGTTTCAGCACAGCATGTTCCGCGCGCCTGGCGCGGTGCGCGAGGCGCACGCGTGGATCGCCGACGCAGGCTTCGACGCGATCGTCGCCGTCGGGCTCTACACGGTCCCCTACGTGCCGGAGGATCGCCTCGCGCGGACGCTGCTGGACTCCCAGAACGTCGACACGCAGCGCATCGCGACGATGGCGCGAGCGCTGTGGCCGCGCCCACGCGGCGTCGTCGCGCGCATGCAGCAGCGCCCCGTGCAGCGCCATGAGGAGCGCGTCGCGGCGGCGGTCGGCGGCGTGCTCGCCGTGTCAGAACCGGAGGCGCGCTGGTTCGAGCGCGTCGCGCCGGGACGGGTGACGGTCGTCGCCAACGGCGTCGACCCTCGTCGCATCGACG
>JALZJA010000265.1 GCA_030860005.1 Actinomycetota bacterium | reverse complement strand
CCGCCGACGCTCATCCAGCTCCGGAGCCAGCGCCCTGAACCGCTCGCCGATCGCACTTTCATCGATCACGCCCCCCCGTTCTACATAACCAACACGATCCCTTTGCGTTATTTAGCTACGGGCGCTTAGGGCTCGACGACCTTCACGCGCCGGTCCGCCCCGACGGTCAACGACCGCCGCCCCTCCAGCAGCTCGAGCAGCTCGTCGCCGACGACCTCCCGGCGCCAGCCCTGCAGGGTTCGCACGTCGGGCGGCGGCCGGCCGTCACGCACCGCCAGCACGATCCGCTGCAGATCGGCCCGCGCGGCGATGAGCTCGTAGGCGAGCTCGCACTCCAGCGCCCGCGTTCGCACCAGCGACTCCGCCAGCGCGATGATCGGCGCGGCGAGGGTGTCGGGCTGCGCCGGTCGGCCGCCGTCGACGGGGATCGGTGGGCGCTCACGGCCGCGCTGCACCGCGCCCAGGATCGCCCGCCCGCGGCGATGTAGCGTCGACTCGTTGATGCCCCGGATCTGCTCGAGCTGGTTCGTGTTGCGCGGGCGGCGCTTGGCGATCTCGATGAGCGCCGCATCCGACAGCACGGACGGGATCGGGCGGTCCTGATCGCGGGCCGTCTCCTCGCGCCAGTCGACGAGCTCACGGGCGATCGCGCGCAGCTTCGGATCGAGCGAGTGCACGCGCGGCAGCCGCGCGAACACGACATCGGGATCGCGGACGTCGCTCGTCTCGGCGAGCGCGACGCACTCCTCGCGCGCCCAGCGAAGCCGGCCGCGGGTCTCGAGCCGCCCCTGGAGCGCGGTCGCAGCCTGGAGCAGGTGGCGCACGTCGTCGCGCGCGTACTCGACCTGCTCGGCGCTGAGCGGGCGCGCATCCCAGCGCGTGAAGCTCGCGCTCTTGCTCAGGCGCACGTCGAGCAGCTCATGCAGCAGCGCCTCGTAGCTCAGCTGGGCGCGCAGCCCGGCGAACCCGGCGGCGAGCTGCGTGTCGAACAGGTTCGTGAGCTGCGTCTCCCAGACGCGGCGCAGCAGCGCGACGTCCTGGCGGCCGGCATGCATGACGATCTCGATGTCCGGGTCGGCGAGCACGGCGGCGAGCGGCGCCGGATCCAGCGCATCGTCGAGCGGGTCGAGGACCTCGATCCGGACGCCGCCGGACGCGTCGGGCACGGCCACCTGGATGAGGCACAGCAGCGTCCGGTAGCGACCCTCGCCCATGAACTCCGTGTCGATGCCAAGGCGCCCGCCCGCGCGCGCGAGCGCGGCCAGCTCGACAACGTCCGTGTTGCTCGCGATGTCGGTCACGTGCGATCGCAGGCTATTGGGTCGCCGGATCGAGCATCGTCGCATCGCGCGGAAGCTGCCGCGGATCGAAGCGCCGAAGCAGTTCGTCCAGCGCAGGCGACTCTCCTGGCCGCGCGAGGTCGACCGACGCGGCAAGCCGGGCGCGGACCTCCGACGCGGACTCGCCCGCCGCCACGCGGTCGGCGAGCGTCACCGAGCCGTGGCGCTTTGCCAGCCGCGTGCCGTCCGGACCGAGGATCAGCGGGACGTGCGCATATCCCGGCACGCTCACACCGAGCACGCCCGCGAGATGGATCTGGCGGGGCGTGCTGTCGAGCAGGTCCGCTCCGCGCACGACCTCCCCGACACCCTGCACGGCGTCGTCGACGACGACGGCGAGGTTGTAGGCGTACGCGCCGTCGTTGCGGCGCACGACGAGGTCGTCGACGACGCCTTCCTGCGGCCCGAGCAGGCGGTCGACGAAGCAGACGCGTGCCTCGCCGGCGCGCAGGCGCAGCGCCGGCGGCCGGCCGGCCTCCTCGCGCTCACGCCGTTGCGCCGCGGTCAGCTCGCGGCAGGTCCCGGGATACGTGCCTTCGGGCAGGGGCCCGTGCGGCGCCGACGCCGCCTCGCGGATCTCCGCGCGCGTGCAGTAGCACGGGTACACGAGCCCGTCGCGCTCCAGCCGCGCGAGTGCATCGCCATACAGCTGCGTGCGCTCGGACTGGCGCACGACCGGCCCGTCCCAGTCCAGTCCGATCGCCGCGAGGTCGGCGAGCTGCGTCTCGGCCAGCCCCGGCCGCACCCGGCCCGCGTCGAGGTCCTCGACGCGCATCTGGAACGGCGCGTCCTGCGAGCGCGCGAACAGCCACGCCAGCAGCGCCGTGCGCAGGTTGCCGAGGTGCAGCGTTCCCGTCGGGGACGGGGCGTAGCGGCCGGTGGCGTTCAGCTGACTCAGCGGGCGCGAGAGGCAGGCCGTGCGCCCGCCTCGGCGTGATCGCCGATCGAGGAGACGCTGACCATGGGATGCTCACCGGTGCGGACTTCGACGACGACCCCGCCGCTGATCGCGAGCTGTTCGGCGACGCGGCGGCCGGCGATCGCGCGGTCGGCGTGCCCCACGCCGCACGCCTTGAGAAAGCCTTCGAGCTCGGGGCCCTCGACATCGAGCACGTCGAGCTTGAGCTGCTCCACGCGGGCGGCCGGCGCGGTCGCGCCCGCCGAGGCGTGCAGGACGCATGCCGCGAGGTCGTCGGGCACACGGTCGGCGCGCTGGACGACGAGGTCGAGCAGCGCCTTCGCCGTCGCCTCCGGCCCGAGCTCCTTGAGCCACGTGCCGAGCCGCTCGCGGCCGAGCTCGTCGCTGGCGACGCGCGCCTCGAGCAGCCCGTCGGAGTAGATGCAGACGGTCGTGCCCTCGGGCATCGGCAGCACCGTCTGGCGCTGACCGGTTGGGAAGCCGGCGCCGATCGGCGGTGCCGAGGATGCCGTGACCGGCTCGTGCGCCTGCGGCCCGACGATGAGCGGCGGCGGGTGGCCGGCGCTTGCGTAGGTCAGCGTGCCCTTGACGGGATCGTGGACCGCGGCGATGACCGTCGAGAAGTCGTCGGCCAGCCGCCCGTCGAGTGAGCGACCGGAGATCGTCAGGGCCTCGCGCGGCGACATGCCGGCCTCGAGGTGGGCGCGCACCGTGAAGCGCACGAGCGTCGTCTTGGCGAGCGCCTGGCGCCCGTGACCGGAGATGTCGCCGAGCAGCAGCCCGACGCGACCGTCTGACATCGCGAACGCGTCGTAGAAGTCGCCGCCGGCCGCCGGCCCGTCAGCCGGGCGGTAGGCGACGGTGGTCAGCAGCGCGCCGAGGCGACCGGGAACGGCCGGCAGGAGCGCGGCCTGGAGCAGGCCGATGTCCTCCATGAGCTTCGCGCGCTGGCGCTCGAGCCGGCGCGTGCGCGCCGCGGCGAGGATCGTGTACGCGCCGAGCAGCAGCACGAGCGACGCCAGGCCCGCGAGCGCAAGCTTGATCCAGGCTGGGATGTCCTTGACGAGTTCGGTGACCTGGCTGAACCCCAGGCTGCTGGGCTGCCGGAGCCTGCCGACGCCGCTTGCGTCCCGGCGCTGCGGGCGCGACGCCTCGCTGCCCGAGCTGCGCGCGCCG
>JALZJA010000263.1 GCA_030860005.1 Actinomycetota bacterium | reverse complement strand
GGCGATCACATGGCGTCCTCCGGCGAGGCCTCCGGCGGCGGCACGATGCTCGCGCTGATGGGCGCGTCGCACGAGCAGACGACCGAGCTCGCCGAGCGTCATGGCGTGAGCGTGGCCAACGACAACGCTCCCGGCCAGGTCGTGCTCTCCGGCGCGCCGGATGCGCTGGACGCCGCGCGCGAGGACGCCGAGGCGGACGATCTGCGCGCCCTGCCGCTGGGCGTCGCCGGCGCCTTTCACTCTCCTCAGATGCAGGATGCGGTCGAGCCCTTCCGGGACGCCCTGAGCGAGGTCACGTTCAACACACCGCAGATCACCGTCGTCAGCTGCGCGACCGCCGCGAAGTTCACCGACCCCGCCGCCGAGCTCGCCGAGGCGCTCATCTCGCCCGTGCGCTGGCGCGAGACGATGACCACGCTCGACGAGATGGGCGTGCAGACGTACATCGACGTCGGGCCGGGCCGCGTGCTGTCAAAGCTCGCTCCGCGCTGCATCAAGGATGCCAGCGCGACCACAGCCGACAAACTCCTGGAGGACATTGGTGTCGCCGTCTGAGCTCACAAGCACGCGCACAGCCGGGATCACCGGCTTCGGGCGCTCGCTGCCCAAGACCGTCGTCGAGAACGCCCCGATCGCGGAGCGCATCGATGTCGACCCGGAGTGGATCACCAAGCGCACCGGCATCTCCGAGCGCCGGCGCAGCGCCGACGGTGAGAGTCTCTGCGAGCTTGCCATCGAGTCCGGCGGCCGCGCGCTCGAGGCCGCGGGGCTTGATCCCGCACACGTGGACGCGGTGCTCGTCGCGACCTCGTCGTCGGATGACATCGTCCCCCAAGCCGCCCCGATCGTCGCCGGCGCCCTCGGCGCCGACCGCGCCATGGGGTGGGACGTCGGGCTGGCCTGCACCGGCTTTCTCGCCGGCCTGCAACAGGGCGCGGCGCTGATCGAGAGCGGACGCGCGAACACCGTCCTGTTGATCGGCGCCGATATCCTCGGGCGCTATACCGATCACGACGACAAGAAGACCGCGGCGCTGTTCGGCGACGGGGCGGCCGCCGCGGTGCTCGCGCCGGACGGCCCGGCAAGCATCGGGCCGGTCGTGCTGGGCTCCGACGCGCAGCGCGACCTGCTGTTCATCGACCGCACCGACGAGGTCGTGCGCATGGAGGGCAAGCTGGTCTACGAAAAGGCCGTCGATCACATGGAGGCCTCGTGCCGCGAGCTGCTCGAGCAGGCCGACCTCGACATCGACGACATCGACCTCGTCATCGCCCACCAGGCCAACGGACGCATCATCAATGCGGTGCGCGAGCGCTTCGGCCTCGACCCTTCACGTGTCGCCGACTACGTCGCCGACCTGGGCAACACCTCGGCCGCCTCGATCCCGCTCGCGCTCTCGCTCGTCGAGGAGGAAGGGCGCATACCCGAACGCGGTCACATCCTGCTCACCGCATTCGGCGCCGGCTTCTCCTGGGGCGCCGCCCTGCTGACCTACGGAGGGGGCACGCCATGACCACGACCACAGACGGACAATCTCCCGAGACCGGCGAGGGGACCAAAGAGGGCGGCCGCCCCGACGGTGCGGTCATGCTCGTCACCGGCGCCTCGAAGGGCATCGGCGCCGCGATCGCCCGCGAGCTCGCCGCCGACGGCTGGGCCGTCGCGGCCGGTTACCGCTCTGATGCCGATGGCGCCGCGGAGACCGTGCGCGCGATCGAAGACGCGGGAGGGACGGCGGTCGCCTTCGAGGGCGACGTCTGCGATCCCGACACCGCCCAACAGGTGCTCGCGGAAGTGCAGGAGCGGCTCGGCCCGGTGCTCGGGCTGGTCAACTGCGCCGGCGTGACCGCCGACGGGCTTGCCGTCCAGATCGACGACGACGACTGGGATCGCGTCCTGGACACGAACCTCAGCGCCGCGTTTCGGCTCACGCGAGACGCGTTGCGCCCGATGATGAAAGCCCGCTTCGGGCGGATCGTGAACGTCGCCTCCGTGGTCGGCCCACGAGCCAACGCCGGCCAATCGAACTACGCGGCCGCCAAGGCCGGGCTCATCGGGATGACGAAGACGATCGGCGTCGAGGTCGCGCGCCGCGGCGTCACCGTCAACGCGGTCGCACCGGGCTTCATCGAGACCGAGATGACCGCCGACGTGCCCGACGAGGTGCTCGAAGCCGTGCCCGCGCGCCGGCCGGGCAGCCCCGCCGACGTCGCCGCCGCCGTGCGCTTCCTCGCCTCCGATGCCGCCAGCTACGTGACCGCCACGACGCTGTTCGTCGACGGCGGCATGAGCGCCTGAACGACCTTTCCGACTGAAAACCACCAACGCCTTTCCGACTGAAACCACCACAAGGGAGAGAGAATGTCCAGCACCTCGCCGACTGACATCGAGACCACCGTCTACGAGGCGTTGGAGAACTTCGGCGCCAGCGCGGACAAGCTCTCGCGCGAGGCCACATGGGAGGAGATCGATGTCGATTCGCTCGACCTCGCCGAGCTCGCCCAGATCGTCGAGGACGAGCACGGCGTGAAGATGGAGGGCGACGACATGCAGGACATCAAGACCGTCGGCGAGGCGATCGACTACATCACGAAGAAGAAGGAGGAGGCGTCGTAATTGAAACGCGAACTTCCCGACGTCGTCGTCACCGGCATCGGAGCCGTGACCCCGCTCGGGGTAGGTGCCCGCACGCTGCACGAGCAGTGGACCGCGGGCACGAGCGGCATTCGCGACGGCGAGGCGCCCTGCGCGGACTTCGAGCCGACCGACCATCTGTCACGCAAGGAAGCGCGCCGTGCCGATCGCTTCGCCCAGCTTGGCATCGTCTCCTCCGACGAGGCGTTGCGTGACGCGGGATGGGAAGACGAGCTCCCATACGACCCGTATCGCATCGGCTGCATCCTCGGCACCGGCATCGGCGGCATCGGCACCCTGGAGGGCAACCACGACACGTTGCGCGACAGCGGTCCCAAGGACGTGTCGCCGCTGGCGATCCCGCTCATGATGAGCAACGCCGGATCGGCGGCGCTGTCGCTGCGCCACGGCCTCCAGGGCCCGGTGTTCAGCGTGGTCTCCGCCTGCGCCGCCGGGAGCCATGCGCTCGGAACCGCGATGCGCGCGATCCAGTGCGGGGACGCCCAGGCCGTCGTCACCGGCGGCTCCGAGGCAGCGCTCACGCCGCTGTCACGGGCGTCGTTCACCTCGATGAGCGCGCTGTCTCCGAGCGGCATCTCGCGACCGTTCGACGCGCGCCGCGACGGCTTCGTCATGGGCGAGGGCGCCGCTGTCCTCGTGCTGGAAGACGGGGAGTCCGCCCGCGAGCGCGGTGCCCAGATCCTCGCCACACTGCGCGGCTACGGCACGACCGGCGATGCCTTTCATCTGACCGCCCCCCAGGAACAGGGCGACGGCGGAGCGCGCGCGATCGAGCTCGCGATGTCCGACGCCGGGCTGACGCCGGCCGACATCGACTACGTCAACGCGCACGGCACGTCGACGCAGCTCAACGACCGGTCCGAGACCTCCGCGCTGAAGACCGCGCTCGGGGACCGCGCACACGAGATCCCGGTCTCGTCGACGAAGTCGGCCATCGGACATCTGCTCGGCGCCGCGGGAGCCGTCGAGGCCGTCGCCACGCTGCTCGCGCTGCGCGACCGCGTCGCCCCGCCGACGCTCGGCTACGAGGAGCGCGAGGAGGGCATGGACCTCGACTACGTGCCCAAGGAGGCGCGGCCGATGGAGACCGCCAGCGAGGAGCGCGCGGTGGCGCTGTCGAACAGCTTCGGCTTCGGCGGCCACAACGTGTCGCTGTGCCTGGAGACCGCTTGAGCACGGCGATTGCCCACGTCCACTGAACAGGAACGTCCCGCTATGACCCATGGACCAGTTCTGCTGACCGGCGCCACTGGCTTCATCGGCATGGAGTTGCTCGTGCGCCTGCTCGAGCAAAGCGATCGCGACGTCGTGACGATCGTGCGCGCCGCCGACGACGTGGAGGCCGAGGCGCGTTTGAACGACGTGATGGACACGCTGTTCGCGCCCGAGGACATCCCCGCCGTGCGCGAGCGCGTTCGCGCCGTCGCGGGCGACCTCGAGAGCAGCGGCCTCGGGCTCACGCCTGCCGCGCGCGACCGGCTGACGAGCGAGATCTCGGCCGTGGCGCACTGCGCCGCGTCGATCACCTTCGACCTGCCGCTCGAGGACGCGCGCAAGACCAACGTCACCGGGACGCACGCCGTGATGGAACTCGCGGCGGAGGCGTACGCGCGCGGTTCCCTGGAGCGCGTCGTGCACGTCTCGACCGCCTACGTCGCGGGCGAGCGCAGCGGGCGGGTCCACGAGTCCCAGGGCTACGTCGGCCAGGACTTCCGCAACACCTACGAGCAGACCAAGCTCGAGGCCGAGTCGCTGGTCAACGACAAGGACTTCCCTGCGGCGATCCTGCGCCCCAGCATCGTCGTCGGTGACAGCGAGACAGGCTGGACGCCGGCCTTCAACGTCATCTACTGGCCACTGCTGGCCTTCGCGCGCGACCTGCTGCCAGCGGTGCCTGCCGACCCCGACGGGCACGTCGACATCGTCTGCGTCGACACCGTCGCCGACGCGCTGTACACGCTGCTCGACGGCCCGGTCCAGCAGGGTACCTTCCACGCCGTCGCCGGCGACGACGCGGTGACGAACAAGGAGCTTGCGACCATGGCCGCCGACGCCTTCGACCGCGAGCCACCGCGCTTCGTGGGCCCCGGCGAAGACCCGGAGTCCGAGGAGCGCGCCGGCGTGTTCGGCCCGTACTTCCGCTCGCACATGCTGTTCGACGCACGGCGAGGCCACGAGCTCGGATTTCGCCCGCCGCCGCTGAAGCGGTACTTCGGGACGCTCATGACGTACGCCGACCGGGCGAAATGGGGCAAGAAGTCAATGCCGCGATGGAAGGTCAAGAAACCGTCGTGACAGCCGAACACCACGGCGATCGGCTGTCGCCGCTCGACGCGTCGTTCCTGCAGCTCGAGTCCGAGCACGCTCACATGCAGGTCGCCTGGTGCGCGATGCTCTCTCCGCCCGAGGACGTCGGACCACCTTCGATCGAGGACGTCCGCGCGCGCATCGCGGCTCGCCTGGAGTGGGTGCCACGCTGCCGCCAGCGCCTGCTCTCGGCACCGCTCGGACTCGGCGAGCCGCAATGGGTCGACGACTCGGACTTCGACGTCGCAAACCATGTCGTCGAGCTCGGCGATCGGGCCGAGCCGTTGAGCGCGGAGCGCTTCGCCGCCGTGCGCGACGAGTTGCTCTCCGAGCCACTGGACCTGACGCAGCCGCTCTGGCAGCTCGCGCTCATCCCGCGCCTGGCCGACGAGCGCATGGCGGTCATCGGCCGCGTGCACCACGCGATGGCCGACGGTACTGCCGCGATGCAGGTCGCGATGCTCGGGCTCGACGTGGAGGACGCGCCCGAAACGCCTGCGCGCTGGCGCCCGGAGTCGGCGCCGACCTGGCTGCAACGTGTACTCGACCCGCTCGTGAGTCGCGCCGAGGCGACGACCCACGCGGCACTCGACGTCGCGCGTGCCTGCGCGCGACCGCGCGCCATGACCCGAGGCGCGCTGCGCGATGCGGGCCGTGTCGGGCAGTCGCTCGCCGAGGACCTCCTCCCGCGCGCCCCCGGCTCCCAGCTCAACCGCACGCTCGGCCCGCGGCGCACCCTCGTACAGCACCGCGTCCCGCTCGCGCGGCTCGGCGATGTCGCCCGCGACACCGCGGCCACGCGCAACGATGCCGGCCTCGCCGCGATCGCCGGAGCGCTGCGCGCCCTCGCGCTGGAGCGCGACGCGACCACCGAGCCGCTGAAGGCGCTCGTGCCGGTCAACATGCGTCGCGGGCGCGAGAGCGGGGACCTCGGAAACCGCGTCTCGATGACCTCCGTCTGGCTGCCGCTTCAGCTCCCCACGCCCGCTGAGCGCCTGGAGCACGTGCGCCGGCAGACCCGGCGCTTCAAGCGCGGCGCGCGCGCGCAGGGCGCGCGGACCCTGCTGTCGGGCCTCGGGTTCCTGCCGAGCTCGCTGCGCGCGCCGTTCCTGCGGGCCGCCACGCCGCGCCGGTTCAACCTGACGATCTCCAGCGTGCCGGGGCCGCCGAAGACGCTGTACATGCACGGCGCGCGGCTGGAGGAGATCTATCCCGTGGTCCCGATGACCGAGGAACAGGCGCTCTCGATCGGGATGCTCGCCTACGACGGGCACATGCACTTCGGACTGTTCGCAGACCCGGACGCGCTACCGCACGCGACGCGCCTCGCCGAGCTCATAGACGACGAGCTGGACGCACTGCACGACGCCGGACCGCCGGACGCGCCGCTACCCGTCGTGGCGCCAGCGGCTGCGCGCCCGCTCGGAACCTATGAGGACCGACCGGTGCCGAGCCCCACCGAAGCAGGACACCCATGACCGACACCACGCCAGCCCGGCGCCTGTCTGCCCTCGACGGCTCGTTCCTGCGGATGGAGACCCAGCAGTCGCACATGCACGTCGGGTGGAGCGCCGTCTTCGCCGCTCCCGGCGAGCGCCCGCGGCCGACCGTCGAGGGGCTGCGCGACCACGCGGCGGGGCGGCTGCACGAGGTCCCGTGGTGTCGCTGGCGCCTCGACGAGGCGCCGCTCGGCCTGTCCGAGCCGCGCTGGCTCGACGACGTGCACTTCGACCTCAGCGCGCACATCGTGCAGCTCACCGGACCGGACAACCCCGTGAGCGACGAGACGTTCGAGGCCCTGCGCTCGGCTGTGCTCTCCGCGCCGCTCGATCGCTCGCGCCCGCTGTGGCAGGTCTTCCTCGTCCCGCGCCTGCACGACGACCGCATCGGGATGTTCGGCAAGATCCACCACGCGCTCGTCGACGGGATCGCGGCGCTGCAGATCGTGACCTTGTTCATCGATCCCGAGCCCGACGCGCCCTCGCGGCCGCCGCAGCGCTGGTCTCCGGAGGGCCGCACGGGCGTCGCCGGCTGGGCGGTCGACGCGGCGCTGCACGCCGTGCGCGAC
>JALZJA010000249.1 GCA_030860005.1 Actinomycetota bacterium | reverse complement strand
ACCGCCGGTCAGCCCGCGGGCGGCCTCGACGTGGCGCTCACGGCGCCTGGCGTGCGCGCCGGCCGCGAGACGCCGTTGACCTTCGCCGTGACGCGCAAGGGGCAGCCCTTCGAGGCGCTCGAGCCCTACCTCGGCGCCAAGGGCCATCTCGTCGCGCTGAGGGAGGGTGACCTCGCTTACCTGCACGTGCACCCCACCGAGGGCCGCTCGGCGCACGCGCACGACGACGGCTCGACGAGCGCCGAGGCGCACGGCAACGAGATCGAGTTCGCCGCGACGTTCCCGACCCCTGGGCGTTATCGGCTGTTCGGTCAGTTCAAGACCGGCGGCGAGGTCCGCACGGTCGCCTACACCGTGGAGGTGCCGCGATGAGCATGGAGGCCCCGACGACGACCGAGCGCCTCGAGCTGCCGCTGGAGGGCATGACCTGCTCGTCGTGCGCAAACCGCATCGAGCGCAACCTGAACAAGCTCGACGGGGTGCGGGCGACGGTCAACTACGCGACCGAGAAGGCGGCGGTCGAGTTCGAGCCCGCCGAGGTCAGCGCGGCTGATCTGGTCGGCGCAGTCGAGGCGGCCGGATACAAGGCCCGGCTGCCTCAGCCCGCCGGCGCCGCCACTGACGGCGACCCGGGTGCGATCGACGTCGAGGACCGCCACGTGCGCGACCTGCGCGCGCGGCTGATCGGCGCGGCGGCGCTGTCGCTGCCGCTACTGGCGATCTCGATGATCTCGGCGTTGCAGTTCGACTACTGGCAGTGGCTCGCGCTGCAACTCGCCACGCCGGTGGTGCTCTGGGCTGGCTGGCCGTTCCACCGCGCCGCCTGGCAGAACCTGCGTCACGGAACGGCGACGATGGACACGCTGATCTCGGTCGGGACGCTGGCCGCCTGGGGCTGGAGCGTGGTGGCGCTGTTCTTCCTCGGGGCCGGCATGCCAGGGATGGAGATGCCGATGCAGCTCGTGCTCGATCGCGGCGCGAGCACGTCGCACATCTACCTCGAGGCCGCGGGCGTGGTCACGACGCTGATCCTCGCCGGGCGCTACTTCGAGGCCCGCGCGAAGCGCCGCGCCGGCGCGGCGCTCGAGGCCCTGCTCGAGCTCGGCGCCAAGGACGTCGCCGTCCTCGATGCCGGCGGTCGCGAGCACCGCGTCGCGGTCGACCAGCTCGAGGTGGGCGACCGCTTCGTCGTCCGACCGGGTGAGAAGGTCGCCACCGACGGCGTCGTCGAGGAGGGCACGAGCGCGGTTGACCAGTCGCTGTTGACCGGCGAGTCGGTGCCGGTGGAGAAGCAGCCGGGCGACGAGGTCGTCGGCGCCACCGTGAACGCCGGCGGCCGCCTGATCATCCGAGTGACGAAGGTTGGGGCCGACACCGCGCTGGCGCAGATCGGCCGGCTCGTCGAGGACGCCCAGACCGGCAAGGCACCCGTGCAGCGGCTCGCGGACCGGATCTCGGGCGTGTTCGTGCCCATCGTCATCGCGCTATCGGTCGCGACGCTCGGCTTCTGGCTCGGCGACGGGACCGGCGCGACGTTCGCGTTCTCCGCCGCAGTGGCGGCGCTGATCATCGCCTGTCCCTGCGCGCTCGGCCTGGCCACGCCGACCGCGCTGCTCGTCGGCACCGGTCGCGGCGCCCAGCTCGGCATCCTGATCAACGGCCCGGAGGTGCTCGAGTCCACCCGCCGCGTCGACACGATCGTGCTTGACAAGACCGGGACGGTGACCACAGGACAGATGAGCCTCATCGCGATGGCGCTGGCTGACGGCGTAGATCGCGGGGAAGCGCTACGGCTCGTCGGCGGGCTCGAGGATTCATCCGAGCATCCGGTCGCGCGGGCGCTGGCGGCGGCGGCCAAGGCGGAGTTGGATTCGATGCCCGACGTAGAAGCGTTCACCAACCGAGACGGCCTCGGGGTCGAGGGCGTCATCGAAGGTCACGGGCTCGTCGTCGGCCGGCCGGCCCTCCTCGCCGACTGGGCGATGAACCTCACCCCCGATCTCGAGAAAGCCAGGCAGCACGCCGAGGCGCTCGGCCAAACCGTGATCGCTGCCGGCTGGGACGGCC
>JALZJA010000202.1 GCA_030860005.1 Actinomycetota bacterium | reverse complement strand
TGTCGCAACCGCTGGATCGGCGGATGGAGAACGCGTCAGCGCCGCAGCTACTTCGCGCTGAAGCTCCCCAACGGCTGGTGGCTGTGGGGCATCGACATCCAGTTCGGGGCGTCCGTCGACGAAGTCCAGCTGCAGTACTTCGCCGACGTCGCCGTCGACCAGGTGCAGCCCGGCGACCGCATCGTCCTGTGCGTGTCCAAGGAGGTCGACAGCGGCCGCAAGGAGGGCGAGGTCCATTCCGACCGGGATGTGGAGTATCTCGAGCGCGAGATCATCCAGCCGAGCGGTGCCCGGTTGTTGTTGTACCTCAAGAGTGGAAAGCACTACTACTCCCGCTACGAGGAGGAGGACGGCTCCCGCCACCACATCGAGTCGGGCGGCGGCGGCGCCTTCTTGCACCCCACCCACAACCTCCCCGAGCGCATCGACCTCCCCGGAGCAGAAGGAGCCATCGCCTACCGCAGAGCCGGCACCTATCCGTCAGCAGCGGTATCAAAACGGCTGAGGAAGCGGATCTGGCTGATGCCTGCCTACAACCTTCCCCTTGCCGCGGTGTTCGGCACCGTCCAAGTGCTGTTGGCTTTCATGCTGGGACTGCATCTTGAAGACCGCCACGTCGCGCTTGGCGTCGGCGACCTGCTACGGGCTCTGTGGGAGAGCCCGACGGCCTTTCTGCTGAGCCTGCTCGTACTCGCGTCCCTGGTCGGGATGGTGCGCTTCGCCCACGACGCCAGCGGCATCGGCCGAGTACTGCTCGGGTTGGCCCATTCGACGCTACAGGTAGCGAGCGTCGCCGGGGTCCTGATTGCCGCCTCGCACCTATCGTCCACCCTCGGGCTCGAGGGGACGTTGTCCCTGCTCGCCTTCCTCGGCCTCGTCGGGCTGCTGGGCGCCATCGCGGGAATGGTGGGAATGGCGGGCTACCTGTGGGCCACCAACTGCCTTGGCCTGCACGGCACCGAGGGGTACGCACCCCTGCACCACCAAGACCTCAAGCATTTTCTGCGTCTGCACATCGAGGCCGACGGTGCTCTGACGGTCTACCCGATAGGCGTCGACCGCGTCGGCCGGAAATGGACACTGCGCCCTGACGCGGCTGCGCACGCCCCCTGGTTCGCCCCAGATGGGTCTGAGCCCGAACCGCATCTCGTCGAACAGCCGATCAGAATCGGACAAACCGCAGTCAGCGATCGCCGCGAATCCTCGCCAGCAGCTTGCTGACAACGATCGCGACCTTCGTTCCCAGCGGCACCTTCTCCCTGGCCTTGACGGCGCCGATCTCGCTGGGCGTCGACTCCGACGGCTTCGGCGGGTCGCCCGCGATGGTGCTCGTGTAGACGTCGTAGTGCTTGGCGGGATCGAGCGGGATGTCGGTCATGACGCTGCCGCCTCCGCTGGGATCGAAGTCCGTGACGTTGTGGGTCTGCGGCGGGATGCCCTTCTCGTCGCGTGAGTTGACCGTCACGATGAGCTCGATCGGGCGCGGGTTGCGCGTCGTGAAGTCGTAGTCGACGCGCAGCTTGCCGTCCTCGCGGACGACCTCCACGTCCGGCGCGGCCTGCCCCTTGACGAGCTTCGTCTCCGTCGCCGTATTGAGCAGCTCCGTAGGCCGGCTCCACTGCTTCTTGCGTCCCGGCCCGGTCGGCGCGTCCGAGTGCAGCCCGCTCGTGTTGTGGGGCTTCGTGTCGCCCCAGCGGCCCCTCCACAGCATCCACGCGTGCGCGTCGCGACGGACGAGCTCGAGCCTCAGGTCGGGTGCCTTGCGCTTGCCGTCGGCGAGGTCGTACCACGCCTCGGTCTGGTGAAAGCCGGCTTCGAAGTACGACGCATGCGAGCCACGCGCGACGTAGACGACCGGCCGCTCGCCGACCTTCTCGACGCCGCTCCAGGAGCGCTTCTCGCCGTATCGGTGTTGCGCGTACACGGCGACGTCGGGCCGGTCCTCGGTCGGGTGCATCCGCAGCTGGATCATCTCCCAGTCGCCCTCGTGCGTGCCGGCGCCGAACGCGAGCTGGTAGTCGTTGTAGAAGTACCAGAACCAGTATTGAAGCCACAGGCGATCGTTGTGCGTGACGTGGCGCCCGTACATGACGTTGTTGAGCTCGGGGCGCTCGGTGCGCAGGCGCACGTACTCCTCGCGGTAGCCCTTGCCCGGGTTGCCGATGAGGTCGGTGTCCTCCCACGGCGCGCCGTTCTCGTAGCCGTCGTCGCGGTTGCCGAGGAACTGCAGCGTGAGCCTGGGCTCGCCGCCCGCCGGCACCGCGCTCGCGATGACCTCGCCCTTCCTGCCCTCGGCCACGTCCCGGCGGCGCAGCTCGTTGCCCGGGCACTCCGTCCATTGCGCCGCGCTGTCGACGAAGTACTGCTCGTTGGAGTCGTAGCGCAGCACGGGCTGAAATCGCTTGAGCAGGTCGTCGTGCTCTGCCATCAGGTCCCCTTCCTGGCGGGTTGCGGCCCAGCACGGCCGACCATAACGTCTTCGCGGGGTCCGCAGTTGACGACTTCAGGCGATCTGCGGATCGTCGATCGCGAGCGGCTCGGCCTCGTGCAGGCGCCTGTTGAAGTAGTCCGCCGCGGCCAGCTCGCCGAGCGCGATGAGCACGATCCGCAGGATCCCCTGGTGGCCGACGATCACGGGGCACCGCGACGCCGCGAGCGCGTCGGCGGTCGCGGCACGGGCGCGCTGCAGCGCGTCGCCGAGCGGCTCCATGCCCGGGACGGGGGAGCCGAACGGATCGTCGCGCCAGGCCTGGAACGCGTCGCCCAGTCGCTGCACCGCCTGCGCGCGGTCGAGGCCCTCGAAGTCGCCGTAGTCGACCTCGGTCAGTCGCTCGTCGACGGTCAGCGGCGCGCCGGTGGCGTCGGCGATCGCCTGTGCGGTGTCGCGCGCGCGGATCAGCGGGCTGGAGATGACGGCGTCGACGCCTGCGGTCGTGAGCTGCCGGGCAG
>JALZJA010000016.1 GCA_030860005.1 Actinomycetota bacterium | reverse complement strand
GCCGACGGCGCACCTCGACGGTCTCGGCAATGATCGGGTACGCGCGCGTTGTGGATCAATCGCTGCGAACGCGGCGGCGGGTAGCGTCGCGGAACCGGCGGCGCCGTCGAACGTCCGCTCCGCCAGCTGACCCGCGAGCGCGGTTTGGCAGAGCCTCCGCACCGTGGATGCAGATCGGGGCGTCGCTGCCGTGCTCCTCGTAGCAGAGCCTCGACGCGTGCGCAGGCGACGAGCGTGACGCCGTGCCCAAGCCAGCCACTCAAGCGGCGCCGACAGTGTCGGCGCGCTGCCTGTAGAGCGTGTTCGCCGCGCTCGCGCGCGGCGTCCCGGTGGCCCACGCGCAACCGCTGCAAGAGAGCACGACGAGCAGCAGGATCGCCGCCATGGCGACGACGAGTGTTGCGCACCCGACGAGCACGGCGAGGCCCAGCAGCGTGGGCAGGCGATGCCAGTCGACGAGTCGATCACGCCACCCGCGATCGCCGTGTACGCCCTCCACGGCGGCGAGCCGTACGGCCGCGAGGTCGCCTCCTCCTGAGGATGCGTCATCCGGGGCGGGAGGCTGTTGCGGGGCTAGGATGCCCGGGTGAAGTCGATTGCTGCGTGCTCGGTGCTGCTCGCGTCGGTGCTGGCGCTCGGGTGTGGCGGGGAAGATGAGCGCGACGACCTGCCCGTCGCGCTGAGCTACCCACGGTCGCTCGCAGCCGGGTTCGCGAGCCCGACGGGGAGCCCACCCGGGGCGGATGACGCGACGTGCGAGCCCTCGGACGAGCACCCCCGGCCCGTCGTGCTCGTGCACGGGACGTTCAACAACCGCGCCTCGACGTGGAACGCGCTCTCGCCGCTGCTGAAGAACAAGGGCTACTGCGTCTTCTCGCTGAACTTCGGCGCCAGGAGGAGGGGCAGCGCGATCGGGGCGATCGCGTCGATCGACGAGTCAGCCAAGGAACTTGCGCGATTCGTCGACGCCGT
Source organism: Actinomycetota bacterium (assembly GCA_030860005.1). Taxonomy (GTDB): domain Bacteria; phylum Actinomycetota; class Thermoleophilia; order Solirubrobacterales; family Solirubrobacteraceae; genus CADCVQ01. Next base: position 3,318 of record JALZJA010000016.1, on the reverse strand, counting down.
GCTGCGGACGACCGGCGCCGACAAGGTCGACATCGTGGGCTACTCGCAGGGCGGCATGATGCCCCGGCAGTACCTCAAGTTCCACGGCGGGGCAGGGAAGGTGGGTGCGCTCGTCGCGCTCGCGCCGTCCAACCACGGTACGAACGAAAAGCTCAGCAAGCTGGCCGACGAGATCGCCGAGGCCCCCGGGGTGCTGCGATCCGTCCGCAGGAAGGCCGTGAGGAGCGTGCGGCTCGGGCTCGACAGGGGCTGCAAGGCATGCGCCCAGCAGCTTGCCCCGTCGGAGTTCATCGAGACGCTCAACACGCCCCGCGAGACGCTGCCCGGCATCCGCTACACGGTGATCTCCAGCAAGCACGACCAGGTGGTCACGCCGTACACGGGTCAGTTCCTGTCGCCTGGAGCGAACGTCACGAACATCACGCTGCAGGACACGTGCGAGCGCGACAGGGGAGACCACCTGTCGATGCCGTTTGACTCGGTGGCGTTGGGTCACGTCACCAACGCGCTGGATCCCGGCAACGCCACGCCGCCTCGCTGCGTGCGCGTCCGCGCGAGTTTCGGCGGATAGCTGGAAATCAGCGCCGCACCGCAATCCTCGCGCCGCGTGGCTGCTTCCAACCAGGACAGACGACCGGGCGGGGCGCGACGACCTCATCTATGAGCTCATGGCCCATCGACGCCGGCCCGCCGCCGTACCCGGTCAGGTGAGCGCACCGACCACGACCGACCGGCTCGCCATCATCCAGGTCGTGCGGGCACTCGTGACGATCTACGCGCTGATCGTCGTCGCCGGGCTCGGGCTGTACATCGTCGTCGGTCTGACGCACGGCTGAGCATGCGCCGGCTCTGGCGCGAGAACAGCCTGTCGATCGTCTTCCTCGGCTTGTTTGCGCTGGCGCTGGTGGGCCAGGCCTACGCCGGCTGGCATGACTTCAACAACGAGGCGCTCAGCCACCACGAGGAGAAGATCTCGCTGGGTCGCTACCTGCTGTCGTCGTCGTTCGGCAACGCGGTGATGGAGAACTGGCAGTCGGAGTACCTGCAGTTCACGCTGTACATCCTGCTCACGGTCTGGTTCGTGCAGAAGGGCTCCCCGGAGTCCAAGCAGCTCGGCAAGCAAGGCCGCGAGAGCGACCGCGAGCAGCTCGTCGGCGAGCACGCGCGGGCCGACTCACCCGCATGGGCGCGCGCCCGCGGGCTGCGCCTGTGGATCTATTCGAGCTCGCTCGTGCTGGTCATGGGAACGATCTGGCTGAGCTCCTGGTTTGCCCAGTCGGTTACCGGCTGGAGCGACTTCAGCTCAGAGCAGCTCGTCCACGACGAGCCGGCTTTGAGCTACTGGCAGTTTCTCGGCACCGCGCGCTTCTGGGAGAGCACGCTCCAAAACTGGCAGTCGGAGTTCCTCGCCGTCGGCTCGATGGCCGTCCTGGCGATCTACCTGCGCCAGCGCGGCTCGCCAGAATCAAAGCCCGTAGGCGCCCGGCACTCCGCCACGGGAACCGAGGGATAGACGGTGCGGTCCGCTGGCGCTGGTTGACCTCGTCGTGCGACGCTGAGAGCATGGCGCGATGCGTGGGGGAAGCGCTGGATGACGTACCTCGGACCGCTGCGGCTGCACTTCCATGGCCAGTTCCAGGCCACGGTCTCGACGGTCAACAACTCCACGACGAACTTCGACAACGCGACGTTTCAGCCACAGTTCCAGGAACAGGGCAACCAGGGATCGTGGAACCCGGGCGGTGATGCCGACTGGCGCCTGCTCGGCTGCGAGGTGACCGCGGCGACGCTTGCAGACGGCAGCCCGGCGGGTGCCGACGACCCGGTGCTGAGCTGCCTCGTCGCCGACTCCGACCGCAAGGTGCCCGGCAAGCTCGTCGACCTCGACCCCGAGCAGCAGATGTGCTCGATGATCTTCGGGCTCGAGGTCCGGGTCTGCGACGCGCGGGGCGATACGCTCGTCATCGGGCGCTTCGAACCGGTCGCGTTCACCGAGCTGTGGCCACGAGCGCGAAGCTCGGGCAGCAGCGGCGACCCGCCGCTCGGGGCCTTCTACCAGTCGGTCATCACCGACCTCGAGTGGAGCGACGCCGCAAGCTCCTCGGCGATGCTGTCGGCGCTGCGGGAGGCGGCGACAGACGGCCTGCTGTCGATGAAGTTCAACGTCGACGGCTACGACTGGACGTTCGGGTCCGAGACGTTCGGGCGCGGGCGAATCGTCGGCACGATCGGGGTCGCGAGCGCCGACGAGCCGCGGCACTTCGTCGCGGGGCGGCATTTCCTGCCGGGCGCCGCGGGCAGCGCGCTCAACAACTGCGTCGCGGTGGTCGACGAGGCGCTCGGCAAGGTCTTGCTCGACCTCGGCAACGCGATTCCCACGCGGACGCCCGGCGGCCCGCTCACCGACATCGGGACGCTCACGCTCGAACACGGCGGCGGCACGATCGGCGAGATCGCCTACCAGCAGACCGAATGGTACGAGCGCACCGCCGGGGTCGTCGCGCTCCCGGCCGACCGGAGCCTGACGGCCGAGGAGCTCGCCGCGATCGCCGACGCACCGCTGTCGATCACGGTCGACTCGACGACCACCGGGACGGCCGGCGCCATCGCCGAGGCGCCCGGCGGCGTCTACGCGCGGGCCGACCAGTTCGTCTTCCGGCTCGACGCGGGCGACATCGCGCCGGCGAGGGTGTTCGCGACGCGCTTCGGGCAGCCGCACGCCGGCGCGCAGATCAGGTCGCGCCAGGACCCGTCGAGGCTGCAGGCCGGGCCCGGCGACCCGCCGGTGGCCACGCCGGCGAGCGCGATCGACTTCCCGGCCGACGTCGTCACCGGCCCAGACGGCGTTGCCGAGCTGCCGATCACGGCGTCGGAGCCCGGCAACCCGCGCGGCTTCATCGACGGCCAGGTCTACGGGGTGCGGCCGGCGCTGACGCAGACTCTCGGCCCGGGATCGAGCTACCCGCGGACCCCGTGGAACTTCATCAGCCTGCTCGTCCACGACACGTTCCACGCCGATGACCCGCCGACGTGGTTCGGCAGCCTGCAACCGGTCTTCGAGCAGTACTCGAATCTCTATCCGGTCATGGACCGGTTCCTCGACCTGTCGAGCTACCAGTCGGTCTGCGAGAACCGCCACCTGCTGCTGCTGGCGTTCGGGCTTGCGATCGACGACCCGAACTCGATGCCGGTCACACGCGACCTGTCGACGTCTGCGCGCCAGGCGATCCTGCGCTGGCTGACCGACGTGGGAGCGGACGGCAACCCGTTGCAGGGCGCCGCGCCTCCCCGCGAGGCGAAGCGGCCGCCGCCCGCGGC
>JALZJA010000174.1 GCA_030860005.1 Actinomycetota bacterium | reverse complement strand
CCCGTCAGCTGATGAGCGACGACGCCGGGTGCGCGATGATCCTCGCGGTGAGGGCCAGATCGCGGGCTTCAAAGCGATTCTCAGGCCGGTGGGCCGATGGCCGTTGAGCTGATCATCGCGCTGGCGCTGGTGGTGGCCAACGGGTTCTTCGTGGCGACCGAGTTCGCGGTCACACGGCTGCGTCTGACCGAGGCGATCGAGATGGAACGCGCGGGCCGGCCTGGAGCACGCTCGGCCCGTCACGCGGTCGAGCACATCGACGCCTACCTCGCCGCCTGTCAGCTCGGGATCACGCTGGCAAGTATCGGGCTGGGCGTTGTCGGTAAGCCGGTCTTCGAGGAGCTGCTGGAACCGCTGCTGGGCGAGGGCGCGAGCGTCGCCGGCTTCGGCGTGGCCGCTGCGTGCGCGTTTGTGATCATCACGGTGCTGCACGTCGTGGTTGGTGAGCTGGCACCGAAGAGCATGGCGATCTCGCGTACCCGGAGCACCTCGCTGCTCGTCGCGCCGTGGATGCGGGCGTTCTACTTGGCGAGCAAGCCCGTCGTCGATCTGTTCAACGCGATGGGCAACGTGCTGCTCAAGCCGTTCGGGATCCCGCCGGCCAGCGAAGCTGGGCATGCCCCGCACTCCGAAGGCGAGCTGCGGGCGCTGCTGCTCCAAAGCCAGGACGAGGGCCTGATCGACCGCACCGATCGCGAGCTGACCGAGAACGTCTTCGCCTTCGGCGACTGCCGAGCGCGAGAGATCATGAGCCCCCGGCCACAGATCGACTTCGTCAGCACCGATGACGACGTCCAGGGCGTCGCTCGTCGCGCCATGACCAGCGGCCATACGCGCCTGCCGCTCTGCGAGCCCGATGGCGGCCTCGAGGCGCCCGTCGGGGTGATCCACGTCAAAGACCTCCTGGAGGCGATCCTCGATCAGCGCGACGTGAGCCTGGCCGACGTCGCGCGTCCGCTGGCTCGAGTCTCGGAGTCCACGCTGCTCAGCGAGCTGATGCGCGACCTGCGCCGCCGCCATCAGCACATCGCGCTGGTCGCCGACGAGCACGGCACGACCACAGGCCTGGTGACGCTCGAGGACATCCTGGAAGAGCTCGTCGGCGAGATCGAGGACGAGTTCGACACGCGCGCGAGCGAGGAGTTCACACACGACGGAAGCGCCATCCTGATCGACGGCGGCGCGTCGTTTCGGATGCTCGAGCAGGAGCTGCGCGTCAAGGTCAGCGAACCGCACGAGGCGACCGTCGGCGGCCATCTCGTGGAGGTTCTCGGTCGCGTCCCCGAGGTCGGCGAGATACTCGAGCTGGACGGCTACAACGTCGAAGTGCGCGGCGTCGACGAGGCACGCATCACGCAGCTGCGCTTCGAGGCTCGACAGCCATGAGCACGTCGCAGCCAAGATCGACGGGTGTGGGCGCGCCGGGTCCGCGCCGGTCGCGCGCGCCCACTCGAAAGCACCATCTGCTCGAGCCCTATCGGCGCTTGTTCTGGCGCGTCTTCGCGCTGAACGCGTCCGTGCTCATGCTGGCCTGCGCGCTGGCGGTCGTCGTCTTCTCACCGGGAACGTTCAGCTCACAGGTTGCGCTGAAGGAGCTGGGCATCTTCCTCGGAGCGCTGAGCCTCATGGTCGCCGCCAACCTCGTGTTGACGCGGCGGATCACGGCGCCGCTGGAGGAGCTCGTGACGCTTATGCGGCGTGTCGATCCGCTGCACCCCGGCGCCCGCGTCACGGTGCGCGGCGGGCCTTCGGAGGCCACGGAGCTCGCGCACGCGTTCAACGAGATGCTCGACCGCCTCGAGCACGAACGCGACGAGAGCACGCGCCGCGCGCTCGACGCACAGGAGTCCGAGCGTCTGCGCGTCGCGCAGGAGCTGCACGACGAGGTCGGTCAGAACCTCACCGCAGCGCTGCTGCAGCTCGCCAGACTCCGCAAGCGCGCGCCCGAGGAGCTGCGCGCCGAGCTGACCGAGGCCGCCGAAACGGTCCGCGAGAACCTCGACGACCTGCGGCGCATCGCGCAGCGTCTGCGCCCGCAGTCGCTGGACGAGCTGGGCCTGGCGAGCGCGCTGGGCCACTTCAGCGACCGCCTCAGCGACCAGACGGGACTGCCGATCGAGCGAACCTTCGCACACGATCTGCCGGTTCTCAGCTATGACGAGGAGCTCGTGATCTACCGCGTCGCCCAGGAGGCGTTGACCAACGTCGTCCGCCACGCCCATGCCTCGCGAGCCGAGCTCACACTCGAGCGCGTATACGACAGCCTCGTCCTGCGCGTCAGCGACGACGGCCGCGGGCTGGCGGGCAGCGGCGCCGGAACGGGCGGGATCCGCGGAATGCACGAGCGTGCCGCCCTCATCCACGGCGATCTGCGCGTCGCAGCACGCGAGCCTCGCGGCACGGAGGTGGCGCTGCACGTGCCGATCGGCGCGGAAGGCCAGTGAACCCGCTCAAGACGCGGATCCTGCTCGCTGACGATCACACCGTCGTGCGGCGCGGGCTGCGGCTCGTCCTGGATTCCGAGCCCGACCTGCAGGTTGTCGCCGAGGCAAGCGACGGCGCTGAAGCGATCCAGCAGTCGCTCGCCGGAAAGATCGACCTGGCCATCCTTGACATCAGCATGCCGCGCATGACCGGCCTGCAGGCCGCGCTTGAGCTTGGGCGCCTCAAACCGCACATGGCGATCGTGTTCTTGTCGATGCACGACAGCGAGCAGTACCTCTACGAGGCGCTGCGGGCCGGCGCGGCGGGCTACGTGCTCAAGTCCGTCGCCGACCGTGATCTCGTCGAGGCGTGCCGCGCGGCAATCCGCGGCGAGCCGTTTCTATACCCCGGCGCGATGCGAGCGATCATCCGCGACTACTTGCAGCGCGCGCACGCGGGCGAGCCGCTGCGCGAGGACCCGCTCACGCCGCGGGAGCTCGAGATCGTCAAGCTCATCGCCGAGAGCGCCACCAGCAAGGAGATCGCCGGGCTGCTGACGATCAGCGAGAAGACCGTCGAGCGCCACCGCGCGAACATCCTCGACAAGCTGGGCCTGCGTGACCGCGTCGAACTCACTCGCTATGCGATTCGGCGCGGACTGATCCAACCGTGATCGGAGCGCCCGTCCGGGGTTGCCCGACGTGAAGATCCGTGGCGCCACCCATAGCCAGACGGCGGCGGCCGGCGCGATCCTGACTGCATGAGCACATCTGATCGCCAGCACTCGATGCCGCCCGTTGCGGCGCACCCGCGCCGCGGCGTGCGGGTCATCGTCGTCGACGATCACGCGGCGGTCCGCGAGGGGATCCGGGCAATGCTCGCATCCGAGCCCGACCTCGACCCGATCGCCGTGACGGCCACTGCTGGTGACGCCCTCGCGCTCGCAGAACGTCACCGTCCCGATGTGATGGTGCTCGACTACCACCTGCCCGACGAGGACGGGCTGTCGCTGTGTCTGCGGCTGAAGAGCACCGACGACCCGCCGGCGGCGCTGATCTACTCGGCGTTCGCCGACCATCACCTCGTCGCGCTGGCGATCATCGCGGGGGCCGACGCGCTGATGAGCAAGGCCACCGATCCCGACGAGCTCTGTGACGTCGTGCGAGCGCTGGCCGCAGGGACGGCCCGGATGCCGACGGTCGTGGCGATGGCGATGAACTCGATCGCGTCTCGGCTGGATACGGAGGATCTGCCGATCCTCGGGATGCTCGCCAATCGCACGCCACCGGCACAGATCGCCGCCACGCTGCGGATGGACGAAGGGTGGCTCACGACGCGACGCTGGGCGATGCTCAGCCGGCTCGCCGGAGGCTCAGCGCGACGCAGGTCCGCGCGCGAACCCCATCTGGGCGATAGGCCGTGAACAGGCTCGCCAGCCAGCCGCGTGAGCGGCCCGCAGACGCCGCTGCGGTCGACCAGCAGCGCCCCGTACTGGCCGCCGCCGCCGAACGCAGCCTGCAACTGCTGCTGATCGCGGCCGCACTGACCGCGATCGTCTTCGTGCTCGTACAGCTACGTCTGGTCGTGCTGCCCGTCATCGCCGCGGTCTTTCTCGCGACGCGCTCGCGCCGATCGCGCTTTGATCGCCGGCGGCGCGATCAGCGGCGCGCTGCTGATCGGCGAGCTGATCGCCGGCTTCCTGCTCACCGCGATCCTGCTGTTCTTCTTTCTCAAGGACGGCGACCGCCTATGGAGCTGGCTCGTACAGCTCGCCCCAACTCGCCAACACAACAAGGAGTCAACCCGCATGATCGGATTCATCGTCGCTGGCCTGATCATTGGCCTGCTCGCTCGCCTGCTGCTTCCGGGACGCCAGAAGATCGGACTGCTGTGGACGCTCGTGCTCGGCGTCCTGGGATCGGTCATCGGAGGCGTGATCGCAAACCTCATCGGCAGCGGCGACATCTTCGAGCTCAACGTCATCGGCTTCATCGTCGCCGTCCTCGCGGCCGTCGGGTTGCTCGCCGCCGCCGAGCGCTCGAGACTCGCCACCGGCAGCCAGCGCGGACGACTCGACCACTGATCACCGGCCAAGCACGTCGGGCACCATGGCGCTTCCTGCTGAGAGAGCCCGCAGCTACTCGCAGTCGTGGCGTCCGGTACGGTTCTCGCGGACACACCGTGCGATGACGGCACGCGGAGGCGCCGCTGGCGGCCAGAGAACAGCCGGTGCGACGACGGTGGGGCGGCGGTCGACACGTGCCTTGCGCGCGTGGATCTCGCTCACTCGAGCCGGCGCTCCTACCGCTCACACGCGACATGCTGCGGCGCGTGTGGTCCGATCAGGCGGACGTGCCCGCCGGCGCGAGCTGCGGCGTCGACGGCTGCTGACGCCCGCGGCGCCGGCTGAGCACGGCGCCGACGGTCACAGCGTAGGCGACGTGGTCGGCGATCTGTGGCGCGAGCGCCAGCGCGCGGATGCGCGGAAATCGGCGACCGATGACACCGAGGTCCAGCGCGGCGATCGCCAGTCCGGCAGGGATCGCCCACGCCGCCGTCCTGCGCCGCGGCAGGCAGCCGCTCAGGACGACCGCCCATCCGAGCGAGAGCGCGCCGTGCGCGAGTGCGGCGGCCGGCAGCAGCCGCGACCGTCGCTGCTCGCCGGGCAGCAGAAGCGTGCCGGCGGCGAGCGACGCCTCGAGCACGCTCTGACGGGTCACCATCGCGTGGAGTGTCGACGGCG
>JALZJA010000166.1 GCA_030860005.1 Actinomycetota bacterium | reverse complement strand
CGCGATCCTTGTAGGACGAGGTCGAGATCGACGAGTCGCCGTGGATCGGGCGCTCGGCGGTCAGCTTGCCGTCGACCACGTCGACCTGCGTGACCTCCATCGTCACGCCGGCGTTCAGGCGCGCGGCGAGACCGGCGCCGATCTCGAAGCCGAGCAGGCCGCCGCCGAAGAGCGCGTACTGGTGGCCGCCGTCGTCCATGACCTGCGCCATGACGTCGACGACGGGCTGGGCGAGCCCCTCCGGCGCGTCCTTGGCGCGAAACACCTTCGTCACGCCGTAGTTGCCCAGCGACGCGGCGAGGTCGTCGGAGACGTCGCCGATGACGACGGCGTGGGCCTCGCAGCCCAGTTCGGCGGCGAGCTTCGCGGCCTCGGAGACGCCGCCGAGCGAGTTCTTGTTGAAGGCGCCCTCGTAGTGCAGGGCGTAGGCCAGGATCCCGCTCACGACAACAGCTTCCTTTCGTCGAGCCAGGCGATGATCTTCTCGACCGTCTCGTTGGTGTCCTCGTCCTCGATGATCTCGCCGGCGGGCTTCTTCGGCGGGGCCTTGAAGTCGCCGCAGACGACCTTCGAGCCGGCCTCACCGACGCGGTCGGCCTCGAGGCCGACGTCGCCGATGCCGAGCGCGTCCAGCGGCTTCTTCTTGGCGCCCATGATCGCCTTCAGGGAGGGGTAGCGCGGCTCGTTGATCGCGTCGCCGACGGAGATGACGGCGGGCAGCTCGATCTCGACCGTGTCATAGCCGTACTCGGCCTGGCGCTCGCAGCGCAGCTTGCCGACGGTGACGTCCATCTTGATGACCTGCGTGAGCGAGGGCATCCGCAGGTGGTCGGCGACGACGGCTCCGATCGTGTAGCACTCACCGTCGTCGGACTGCTGGCCGAGCAGGACGAGGTCCGGGCTCTCGCGCTCGAGCACCTGGGCGAGCGCGTATCCGGTGGCGGCGACGTCCGAGCCGGCGAGCGCGTCGTCGGAGAGGTGGACCGAGCGGTCGGCGCCGAGCGAGACGGCCTTGTGCAGCGCGCGCACGGCGGTGCCGGGACCCATGGTCACGGCGACGATCTCGTCGACCTCGACCTCACCGCCCTCACGGACCTGCATCGCGGCCTCGATGGCGTGCGTGTCATACGGGTTGAGGTTGCGCTCTCCGCCCCGGTCCATGCGCCCAGTCGATGGGTTGATCCGCTTCTCGACGGCGGCGTCGGGCACCTCCTTCACCAGCACGCAGATCTTCAACTGGAGCCTCCTTGGGCGAAACGTGACATCGCGTGAGGATATCCCATTGACTGACCAGTCAATCGTCTGGGCGTCGGGCCGCTGCGCAATCCGCGTGCGACAGACCCCTATCTCCGTCCCGCGGCGGTGGCACGACAGAGCGGCCTGTCCGTATCGGCTCTGACGCGAAACGCAGACAGCGCGCGGGCTTCATGGATGATGAACTGGTCGGGCTGGGATCCCGCGATGCGGTGATCGGCGACGAAGGCCAGATAGGGCGGGCCGGCGTAGGACGCCTCGGCAGGACAGCGACGGATGGCGGCGCTCGCCGCCCGCACCGCTTCGCTCGACAGCGCCCGAGCAGGTCCGGACTGCGCAAATGGCCGGATGAACAGACGGGGGTTTGCGGGAGCGAGCAGCAGCGAGACGGCCTGCGCTGTCAGCAGCAGTGCCGCGACGCCCACTGTCGCGATGCGAACTCGGGGCCGGCGTCCGCTCTGCGCACCTTGCGACAGCGCCACCACCACGCCGCCGGCGGCGAGCGACAGCAGCGGAGGTTCCATGACGACCATGACGGTCAGGTAGCTGCCCTGCTTGAACAGCGTCAGGAACAGCAGCAGCGATGCGGTGCAGGCGGCGAGCAGACTGCGGACGAGGTCGGGATCGTGCAGGCGGTCGCGTCGGCACCATGCGATCGCGGCGAGCACGAGCATCGGCAGCGCATTCCATCCCCCCTGGGCCCAGAGTCCCGACACGTAGCCCAGCGATGCCCGCCCGGTCTGGGCCTGCGCGACCACCACGTTGGTCCACAGCGACTCACCGAACGTCGCCAGGAACGTCAGCACGAAGGCGAGGAGCGTCACCGCGAGCCCGACGAGGCCGCGTCGGACATGCCGTCCGAGCAGCACGATCACGGCCGCCGGCAGCAAAAAGGCAACCTTGAACGTCGTCGCGACCGCTCCGAGGACGCCGGCGAGTACCGACGTCGCGCGACGACTCGCCGCGAGCGCGGCGGCCATGAGCAGCGGGGCGCCAACGGTCTCAGGTAGAAGCTGGGCATGTTCGCGAAGCGCCCACGGCGTCACGAACGCCACGAGCGCCGCGACCAGCGCCGCGTCGCGTCGTCGCGTGAGCCGCCACACCGCGACGAGCACCAGCAGCGATACGGCGAGCCTGCAGACAGCCATCTCGACGCGGATGGCGGCGAGGGAGTCGCTGATGGCGAGCGCCCCGGCTGCCACATAGAAGAGCGACGGGGGCTGTGCTGCGGCGAAGTCCTCGTACAACGACTGGCCGTCGAGAAGCTGGCGCGCGCTGAGCGCGTAGACACCGTCCGAGTTCTCCCAATAGCCCTCGCCCTGCCAGACGCCCAGCGCCACGAGCACCGCGGCGCAGAGCACGAGCCAGCCGCCGAACAGCGGCGCGCCGGCGCGACCACGTCGGCGAGCGCTAGGAGGCGACGCCGTCGCGGATGAAGTCGATGATGGCCTGGGTCGGAGCCCCCGGCGTGAAGACCTCCGAGACCCCCAGACGCTTGAGCTCGGGGATGTCGTCGCTGGGGATGGTGCCTCCGACCGTGACGAGCACGTCGTCGATGCCCTGCTCGTGCAGCAGCTCGACGATGCGCGGCACGAGCGTCATGTGCGCGCCCGACAGGATCGACAGCCCGACCGCGTCGGCGTCCTCCTGGATGACGGTCTCGACGATCTGCTCCGGGGTCTGGTGCAGGCCCGTGTAGATGACCTCCATCCCTGCGTCCCGCAGCGCGCGCGCGATGATCTTGGCGCCACGGTCATGCCCGTCGAGGCCGGGCTTGGCGACGACGACGCGGATCTTCTTGCTCGAGGAAGTCTCAGACATGTATGCCCCCGAGGGCGCGCGGATCATAGTCGGGCGCGCGCTTTTATGTTCGCACCCGCCGTCCGCGCCCAACCGGTGGCCCCGCAGCCCGTCTACTTCCCGCGCAGGCCGGGGACGTTGACGACGACGAAGTCGCTGTCATCGGGCAGCGCCGGATTGCGGCCGGTCGAGCCGAAGTTCGTGTCGTTGACGATCGCCAAGCGGTTGCGGCCGACGGGCAGGACGGACTCGATCGTCACGTAGGGCATCGAGAACGGGTTGCCCAGACCGATGTCGCCAGGCCGTGCCGGCAGCGAGATCTCGTGCGGGTCGGCGATGTCGAGCAGGTCGACGACCTCGCGCTTCTTGACCGTCTCGGCGTCCGTGAATCGCACCACGAAGCCGCGTTTGTGCCGCGCGCCGACGCCTTGGAAGTTGTCGCGCTCGAGCGCGACGAAGGAGTCGCGATCCAGGGCCGTGAGGTCGGAGACCAGCAGCGTGGGATCCGCCACCCGGTAACGCCATACCCGTCCGGTGTAGCGATTGCTTGCGATGTCGAACTCGTGGACTCGGCGAACGAGCGGGTCATCACCGGTCACGGGACCCTCGAGCGCCGCGAGCAGCGTGCGCCCGTCGCGCGTGATCGCCATCCCCTCGAAGCCGTTGGAGCGCGCGAGGTTCGCCGTGCCGGTCAACGGTGCGGGGAAGTCTGCCGGGTAGTCGGGCGACTTGACGTCGGGCAGCGCGATCGGCGCCTGGAGCACCTTTCCGCTGCGATCCGTCTTCACGAGAAACGGCCCGAACTCCTCGCCGAACCAGAGGTTGCCGTGACGGTCGACGCGCATGGACTCGATGTCGAAGTCAGCGCCCGTGAGCAACCGGTCGCGCGTGGCCTCGCGCACGATCGCGAACGGGATCTCGTGGTTCGGGTCGCGCAGCGTGATCCAGTCGCGCACCCTGACCGTCCCCGGGCCGCCGTGCTTCGTCTCGAAGCGGGCTCGAACGCGGTACACGCGCAGCAGGAACGATCGCGAGTTGGCCTTCGCGCCGAAGCCGTTGTCGGGCATCGCCCAGAACGTGTCCTTGCCGGGCGCGTCGAGCAGCGCCGAGAAGCCGCCGACCGGCTGGGTCGAGCCCGGCGCGGGAACCGGCTCGAGGTCTGGCGCGCCCGTCCACGGAGCCGGCGCGCTGGCGTCGGCAGGCAGCAGCGCGCGGGCTTTCAGCGACGGCGGCTTGCGCTCATGGGCGAAGGCCGTGGCGGTCGGCGCCGCAAGTGCGAGAGCCAGCAGGACGGTGAGGATCCGGGTTGGCATCGGGGAGCTGCATCCCACCCGTCCTCGGCCGCCCAGATGTGATCGCGCTGTGACGCGGTGGTGAGCGTTCTGAGAAGCGAACGCTGCGCTCAGAAGACGGGTGTCTCGGTGTACGTCCCGAACACGTCTTGCAGCGCGGCGACGATCTCGCCCTCGGAGGCGTGCGCGCGGGCCGCGTCGAGCAGCGCGGGCATGAGGTTGGCGTTCCGGTCGGCGCCAACGGCACGCAGCGCGCTGAGCGTGCGCTCGACGTGTGCGCTGTCGCGCCGGGCCCGGACCGCCTGCAGCCGGCCGATCTGCTTGCGCTCGAGCTCGGGGTCGATGCGCAGGATCGGGATCTCCGCCTCGCCCGCGTCGACGTAGTCGTTGACGCCGACGAGGATCCGCTCGCGGCTGTCGTACTCGCTTTGCAGCTCGAACGCCGCGTCGGCGATCTCGCGCTGCGGGAAGCTCTGCTTGACGGCCGCGACCATGCCGCCGAGCTCGTCGATGCGGCTGAAGTAGTCGTACGCCTCACGCTCGAGGTCGTCCGTCAGCGCCTCGACGAAGTACGCCCCGCCGAGCGGATCGATCGTGTTCGTCACGCCGGTCTCGTGGGCGATGATCTGCTGCGTGCGCAGCGCGATCCGCGCCGCGTCCTCGGTCGGCAGCGCGAGCGCCTCGTCGTAGGAGTTCGTGTGCAGCGACTGCGTCCCCCCGAGCACGCCGGCCAGCGCCTCGATCGCCGTGCGGACGATGTTGTTCAGCGGCTGCTGGGCCGTGAGGCTGACGCCGGCCGTCTGGGTGTGAAAGCGCATCCGCCAGCTGCGTGGATCCTTCGCTCCGAAGCGCTCGCGCAGCTCGCGCGCCCAGATGCGCCGCGCGGCGCGGTACTTGGCGATCTCCTCGAAGAAGTCGATCTGGGCGTTGAAGAAGAAGCTCAGGCGTGGCGCGAAGTCGTCGACGTCGAGGCCGCGCTCGAGCGCCTGCTCGACGTACGTCAGCCCGTCCTTGATCGTGAAGGCAAGCTCCTGCGCCGCGGTCGATCCGGCCTCGCGGATGTGGTAACCGGACACCGAGATCGGATGCCAGCGCGGCATGCTGTGGGTGCAGAACTCGATCATGTCGCCGCACAGCCGCATCGCCGGATCGATCGGGAAGCACCACTCCTTCTGGGCGATGTACTCCTTGAGGATGTCGGCCTGGATCGTGCCCCTGAGGCGGTCGGCCGCAATGCCGCGCGACTCGGCGGCGGCGACGTAGAAGGCGAGCATGACCACGGCCGGCGCGTTGATCGTCATCGAGACGGAGACCTCGCCGACATCGATCCCGTCGAAGAGCGTCTGCATGTCGTCGAGCGTGTCGACGGCGACCCCCTCGCGGCCGACCTCGCCGAAGCTCAGCGCATGGTCGGAGTCGTAGCCCATGAGGCTTGGCATGTCGAAGGCGGCGCTGAGGCCGTCCTGGCCGCGAGCGAGCAGGTAGTGAAAGCGCTCGTTGGTCTCCTCGGCGGTGCCGAAGCCCGCGAACTGGCGCATCGTCCACAGCCGGCCGCGGTACATCGAGGGGTAGACGCCGCGCGTGTAGGGATAGGTGCCGGGGTGGCCGGGATCGCCGGGCGCGTCTTCAGTGGTGTACAGCGGCTTGACCTCGGTGCCGCTGAGCGTCTTGAAGGACGCGCCGCGCTCGGGCCGTAGGCCGTAGGCCTCACGCCACTGCGCCTCGGTGGTCGGCGGCTTTGCCGGGGTGATCGCCATACCACGGAAAAGTGTAGGTCATCCGATAGTCGGAAGTCCACCTTTCGTGGCCTACTCCGCGAAGTCCCCCGCCTCGATCCGCAGCGTCCGCAGCAGGTCCGTGACGTGCTCCTGGTCCTCCTCGCCGAGGGCGTCGAGGCCGAAGGCAGCCGCGTTGAGCAACTCGGTCGCGCGGTCGGCGACCTCGTGGCCGGTATCGGTGATCTGGGCCAGCGTCGTGCGGCGATCCGCCTCATGCGGGACGCGTCGCACGAAGCCGTCGGCCTCGAGCTTGTCGATGATGTTCGTGACGCTCGTTCGGTGGACCTGGAGGCGCTCCCCCACCTTGCCCATCGGAAGCGTGCCCTCGCGCG
>JALZJA010000160.1 GCA_030860005.1 Actinomycetota bacterium | reverse complement strand
GCCACATCCGGGCGCCGAGATCCTCGGCTCCGAGCTGCTTGGCCAGGTCGGTGTTCAGCACGCGCATCTGGTTTGAGGGCCGCCAGTGGGCATCGGCTGCGTGCAGAACTCGCGGGCTCACGGAGCGCGCCATCCTAGTCGTAGCCCTCCGGTTGTGCCGTGTTTCGCCAGCGCTTCGGTTCGAAGAACGGCGTGTGAACGGCTCGACCGAATGGTGTCGAGGTCAGGGCCCGGTAGGACCAGGCGGCCAAAGACAGGGCGTGGCGCCATCCATACCGTCCAGGTCAGTGTCCGGTCACCGGGAGTTCGTGCTGCGTACAGTCGAGGAGCGGGGGGTGAAGTTCATCCGCCTGTGGTTCGTCGACGTGCTCGGCCTGCTCAAGAGCATCTCGATTCCCGTCTCCGAGCTCGAGTCGGCGCTCGACGAGGGCGTCGGGCTCGACGGGTCGTCGCTGGAGGGTGCGTCGCGCCTGCGCGAGCACGACGTCATCGCCCATCCGGACCCGCGCACGTTCCAGGTGCTGCCGTGGCGGCCGGACTCGATCGTCAGCCGGATGTTCTGCGATGTCCGCCAGCCCGACGGCGAGCCCTTCGGTCCCGACTCGCGGACCGCGCTGCGGCGGGTGCTCGAGCAGGCGTCGGCGCTGGGCTACTCGATGCAGGTCGGCTGCGAGGTCGAGTTCTTCATCTTCGCCGCGCTCGGCGCCGACGGCGCCAAGCCCAAGGCGCTCGACGACGGCGCCTACTTCGACCTCACGCCGCTCGATGTCGGCAGCGACTTTCGTCGTCGCACGATCGACTACCTCGAGCAGATGGGGGTCCCGGTCAAGGCCTCTCACCACGAGGTGGCTCCCTCTCAGCACGAGATCCAGCTCGCGCACACCGACGCCCTGTCGATGGCCGACGCCGTGACGACGTTCCGGATCGCCGTGAAGGAGGCCGCACACGAGCTCGGCGCGTACGCGACGTTCATGCCCAAGCCACTCGAGGAGCATCCGGGCTCGGGGATGCACCTGCACATCTCGCTGTACGAGGGTGAGCGCAACGCATTCCACGACGGCGACGCCGAGCAGCCGTTGTCCACGGCAGGGCGCGCGTTCCTCGCCGGCGTTCTCGCCCACTCATGCGAGCTGACGGCGCTCACGAACCAGTGGATCAACTCCTACCGGCGCCTCGCGACGGGGTTCGAGGCACCGGGAACCGTCAGCTGGACGCGGCGCGGCGCCGCGGCACTCGTGCGCGTCCCCTCGCGCCGGCCCGGCCGCGCGTCCGGCGCGCGGTTCGAGCTGCGCTCGCCCGACCCGTCGTGCAACCCCTACCTCGCGCTCGCGCTGATCCTCGCCGCCGGGCTGCGCGGGATCGAGCGCGGCTACGAGCTGCAGGCCGAGAGCATCGACGACGCCGCCGAGGGCAGTCCGCTGCCGCTCGACCTGCGCGAGGCGACCGACCTGTTCGACGCCTCCGAGCTCGCGCGCGAGACGCTCGGCGACCGCCTCTGCGATGTGTTCGTCGCCAACAAGCGCCGCGAGCTCGACGACGAGCGCCGCACCGTGACCGAGTTCGACCGCCGGCGATACCTGCGCCTCCTATGAGCGACGCGTGGATCTATGGCGAGCACGGCTCCGAGGTCGCATCGCGCCTGCTCGCCGAGCTCGGCTTCAGCCCGCACCGCGTCGCGGCGAACGGGACGCTGCGCCCGCCCGCGGGTGACAACCGCGCCCCGGCGCTTGCGGTCGTGCTCGCGTCCGGTCTGGAGCGGCCCTCGTGCGAGGAGCTGTGCGCGCGCCTCGCGGCCGACGACGAGCTCGGGGAAGTACCGGTGCTCGTCGCGATGGACCGCGGTCGCCTGGCCGAGGGGCTCGGCGTGGCCGAGGGCCACGAGCTGCTCGTCGAGCCCTTCACGGCAGAGGAGCTTCAGGCCCGCATCGCCCGCGCGCGGCGGACGGTCAACGGCATCGACCACGACGACATCGTCCGCGTCGGCGGCCTCGAGATGAACCTCGCCACCTACCAGGTCGCGATCGAGGGGCGTCCGGTGGACTTCACGTACATGGAGTACGAGCTGCTGAAGTTCCTCATCACCCACCCGCGGCGGGTGTTCTCGCGCGAGGCGCTGCTCAACCGGGTGTGGGGCTACGACTACTACGGCGGCGCGCGGACGGTCGACGTCCACGTGCGCCGCGTGCGCGCGAAGCTCGGCTCCGAGCACGCGGCGCGCATCAAGACGGTGCGCAGTGTCGGCTACCGATGGGAGGGCGCATGAGCCTGCAGCCACGCACGGAGAGCCCCATCGCGACGCTCCCCGAGCGCACGGGACGCAGCAGCTACGCGGGCTTCCGCGCGGTCATCAAGGCCGTCGGCACCGGCCCGCGGGGCAGCCGCGCCCTGACGTTCGACGAGGCCCACGCGGCGACGTCCGCACTGCTGGCCGGCGAGGTCAGCCCGGTCCAGGCGGGCGCGTTCTTGATCGCGATGCGCATCAAGGGGGAGACGCCCTCGGAGCTTGCCGGGATGACGCAGGCGCTGCGCGATGCGGCGCGGTCCGTGGCGCCGCAGACGCCGGTCGGTGGGCGCCCGGTCGTCGCCTGCGCGGGTGCGTTCGACGGGATGGTGCAGGCGCCGCATCTGTCGCTCGCCGCGGCGGTGCTGGCGGC
>JALZJA010000149.1 GCA_030860005.1 Actinomycetota bacterium | reverse complement strand
GCGGCGCTGGCGAACAACCGCGGCTTCTTCAGCGCCGCCGCGGGCGTCGACCGCGAGCGCGTGGCCGTGCTCGACGCAGCCTTGGATGCCCACGGCGTCTACGACAGCGCCACCCACGCGATGTTGCTCTCGCAGCTCGCCCTCGAGCTCGTGCCAGATCCCGACTGGCAGCGCCGAGCACACCTCAGCGACGAAGCGCTCGCGATGGCTCGCCGCGTCGGCGACCCAATGACGCTCGCGCGGACGCTGAACTTCCGCTACGTCGCGCTGTGGGGGCCACGCACCCTCCCAGAGCGCCTGGCCAACACCCGGGAGGCGACGATGCTCGCCGATCGACTCGAAGACCCGCTCCTGTCCTTCCAGGCCGCGCGCTTCGGCTCGCATGCCGCGATGGAAGCAGGCGACCTTGCGCTCGCCGACCGGCTGCTCGAGCGCGCGCACGCACGCGCCGAGCAGCTCGGACAACCGATCATCCACTGGTACCTCGCCGTGACCCGCGCGAAGCGCACCTCGATCTCGGGGTCGACAGCCGAGGCCGAGCAGCTCGCCCATGACGCCTTTGAGCTCGGGCGACGTGTCGGACAGCCCGACGCCCGATTGTGGCTCGTGATCCAGCTCTTCGTCACCGGGCTTCTGCAGAGGACCCTTGCCGCTTCTCAGTCGACCGCTGTCGAGGCGGCCCGGATCGGCGTCCTCGATACTGGCGACGCAGCGACGCCCAGCCGCTCGATTCCATCGCTGGTCGACGCGTTGCAGGCCGCCACCGCATGCGAGGTCGGTCGTATCGACGACGCCCGGGCGCGCTTCGACGTGCTGATGGGCAACGAGCTGAGCGATCTGCCGTATGACTGGACCGCGCTCGTTATCCCCGCCGTAGCCAGCGTCGCGTGCGTGCTTCTCGGCGATGTCCGGCGCGCCCGGACGCTCTACGCGATGCTCGAGCCGTACGCCGGCCAGTTCGTCGACGGCGGACCGTCCTGGTTCGGCGCGACGACCCACCATCTCGCGAACCTCGCGACGGCGCTCGGCCGGTTCGATGAGGCCGACGCCCACTTCACCGACGCGGCCGACGCCTACGCCGCGCTCGGAGCCGGCGCGTGGCTGATCCGCGCTCGGCTCGACTGGGCCCGCATGCTGCTCATCCGCCGAATTGGTGCGGACGTGCGGCGCGCCCAGGAGCTACTCGGTGAGGCGCTCGCGGGGGCGCAGGACCTCGGGCTCATCGACGTCGAGTGCACCGCGGCATCGCTGCTGAGCATCTCGTCGGACTGACACCCCTCCCGCCACGACCTCCGATGCCCGACCCCCGAGACTGCCGAGGGCCGCTGGCCGAAACGTTCATGAAAGGTCTCTGCAACGGTCTGCGGCGACGGTGCAGCGCAACACCCGCCCGCCGTCGCAGTGAAAGGACGTTGACCATGAGCCAGTCCACCGCCGGAACGA
Source organism: Actinomycetota bacterium (assembly GCA_030860005.1). Classification (GTDB taxonomy): domain Bacteria; phylum Actinomycetota; class Thermoleophilia; order Solirubrobacterales; family Solirubrobacteraceae; genus CADCVQ01. The sequence goes on along the minus strand of JALZJA010000149.1, from coordinate 1,927 downwards.
TGACCCAGTCCAACGCCGAGATCCTCGGTGGCGCATACGCGGCATTGGCCGCCGGCGACGTGCCCGCGGTACTCGCCGTATTTTCCGAGACGATCACCTGGCACGTCTCGGGCCGCAACCCCCTCTCCGCCGACTACAACGGCCACGACGAGGTGCTCGGGTTCTTCCAGGCTCTCGGCGAGCGCACACACGGCACGTTCAAGCTCGACGTGCACGACATCCTCGACAACCACAAGGACACGGTCGTCGCACTCGTCACCGAGCATGGCGAGCGCAACGGCGTCACGCTGGCCGACGCCACGGTGCACGTCTGGCGCTTCCAGGACGGCAAGGCGACGAGCTTCCGCTGCTTCCCGGGCGACGAGCACGCCCAAGACACGTTCTGGTCCTAGTGCAGCGTTCCTGAAGTGGCTTGTTGTTTGGTGGCCTTGGCCAGGACGTCGTCCGGATCAGCAACAAGGACGAGACGATCCTGCGCTGGATCGAGTCCTGCATGCACGAGTTCGGGTTCTGGACGGCGCGCGAAGGACCAAACGAGGTGGGTGTCCACGGCGGTGGTGTCGATCGAACCGCTCGGGGTGACGATGCGCCTCTACGACATCACGACCGCCACGGGCGACTTCATCGCCAACGGCGTCGTCAGCCACAACTGCTTCGCCCGTCCCACGCACACGTATCTCGGCTTCAACGCCGGCCGCGACTTCGAGCGCGAGATCGTCGTCAAGGTCAACGCGCCGGAGGTCGTGCGGGCGGAGCTGGCGCGGCCGTCGTGGCAGGGCGAGCATGTCGCGATGGGGACGAACACCGACCCGTACCAGTGGGTCGAGTCGCGCTACAGGCTCATGCCGGGGATCTGGGAGGCAATGCGCGACGCGCGCAACCCGTGCTCGATCCTGACGAAGTCGCCGCTGCTGCTGCGCGACATCGAGCTCATGAAGGAGATCGCGCAGGTGACGCAGATCCACGCGAACCTGTCGGTCCCGATGCTCGACGCCAAGGCGTGGCGGGCGACCGAGCCGCACACGCCGCACCCGAGGGCGCGGCTGGAGGCTGTTGCCGAGCTCAACCGGGCGGGGATTTCCACGGGCGTGCTCATGGCGCCGCTCATGCCGGGCATCAACGACGCGCCCGAACAGGTCGAGCCGCTGCTCGAGGCCGCCGCGGAGGCCGGTGCGACCGGGATCGGCGGGATCGCGCTGCACCTGCGCGGAGAGGTCAAGCAGATCTTCTTCGACTGGTTGAGGGCCTACCGGCCCGATCTCGTCGAGCACTACGAGCGTCTATACGCGCGCGGAGCGTACGCCCCGCCTGAGGAACGCGCCCGGCTTGCCGCGTTCGTCCGGCGCGAGGGCACCACATGGCCCAGTCGCTTTCGCGGCGCCGACCACGACGACGTGGGCGAAGAGGCCCCCGGGCCGACGCGCCGCGGGCGTCCGCGCCAGGACGATCAGCCGTCGCTTTTCTGAACGTGACCGCACGTGTCAAGCCAGCAAGCGACTCACGCGGCGTGTTCGTTGGGCTGGAGCAGGATCTTGAAGGCGCGGTCCTGCTTTTTCTGGAAGATCTCGTAGGCGTGCGGGGCCTGTTCGAGCGGCACGCGATGGGTGGCGTAGTCGTCGATGCATCGGCTCGACGCCGAGGCGCGATCCTGGGCGACATGCTCGATCGGACGCCCGGACTCCATCACCAGCCGCGTCGCGCGCTCACGCAACTCGACCGGCTACTTCCGCTGTGCAGACATGCCCTTTGAGTTCTCCCTCCGAGCTAATCCTCGGGCAGCAGTTCGAGGAACTGGGCAGCTGTGAGAATAGGGAGCCGGTCCGCGAGGACGAGAAGGTGGTTGTCGCCGGAGACCAGTGGAATGCGCTCTTGGGCGGCCAGGGCGATCAGGTAGTCGTCGCCGGGGTCGGGGGAGCGCAGCGGTGGA
>JALZJA010000125.1 GCA_030860005.1 Actinomycetota bacterium | reverse complement strand
TCCGCCTCATGCGGGACGCGTCGCACGAAGCCGTCGGCCTCGAGCTTGTCGATGATGTTCGTGACGCTCGTTCGGTGGACCTGGAGGCGCTCCCCCACCTTGCCCATCGGAAGCGTGCCCTCGCGCGTGAACGAGAGCAGCATCAGCGCCTCGTAGCGAGGGAAGGTCAGCTCCAGGGGCCCGAGCAGCTCGTTCAGACGCGCCAGCAGGATCTGCTGGGCGCGCATGATCGACGTGATCGCGGCCATCGGACGGGCGGGCTCCTCGCCCCAGCGATCCGTCCAGTGGCGCCGGGCCTCGGCGATCGGGTCGATGTCGAGCGGCTTCGTGGTCATCGTCCTCCGCTGAGAGCCTATTCGCGCGCGACCTCGCCGAGCAGCGAGCGGGCGATCACCATGCGCTGGATCTCCGACGTCCCCTCGTAGATCTCGGTGACCTTCGCGTCTCGGTAGTAGCGCTCGGCGGGCATCTCGCGCGTGTAGCCGACGCCGCCGAGGACCTGGATCGCCTCGCCGGTCACGCGGCGGGCGACGGCGGAGGCGAACAACTTCGCCTGCGCGCCCTCCACGGTGTGGGCGCGGCCGGCGTCCTTCAGCCGCGCGGCGCGCCACGTCAACGCCCGCGCGGCGACGACCTCGGTCTGCATGTCGGCGAGCTTCTGCTGAATCGCCTGATGAGCGCCGATCGGCTTGCCGAACGTGCGCCGCTGCTTGGCGTACTCCACCGCGCAGTCCAGCGCCGCCTGCGCGATCCCGGTCGCCTGCGCGGCGATCCCGATGCGCCCGCCGTCGAGCGTCGACAACGCGATGCGTAGTCCCGCTCCCGGGAAGCCGAGCCGTTCACCCGGGGTCTCGTCGAAGACGAGGTCGGCGGTGCTCGATGAGTTCAGGCCGAGCTTGTCCTCCTCGCGCGTCGCCCGGAAGCCGTGCGCGCCGCGGCGGACGATGTACGCGCTCGGCTTGTCGGGGTCCTTCGCGAAGACGATGTACACGTGCGCCTTGGAGCCGTTCGTGACCCACCGTTTGGTCCCGGTGACCTTGCCGTCGTACGCGCGGGTGCGCAGCGCGCCCGCGTCAGACCCGATGTCGGGCTCCGTGAGCGCGAACGCGGCCAGCTCGTGGCCCTGGGCCAGCGGCGGCACGAGCCGCTCTCTCTGCTCCCGGCGACCGTGGGCGATGATCGGCAGCGCGCCTGCCCCGGTGTGAACCGCGAGCGTGACGCCAAGTCCCGCGTCGCCGCGCGAGAGCTCCTCCAGCACGAGGATGTAGCTGAGGAAATCGGCGCCCGCGCCGCCGAGGTCGGGCGGCACGCAGACGCCCATCAGCCCGAGCTCGCCGAGCTGCTTGAAGACCTCCGTCGGGAAGCGATGCTCCCTGTCCCACTCGGAAGCCTGCGGCGCGACGACCTCGTTGGCAAAGCGCGCCGCGAGCGAGCGGATGTCGCGCTGCTGATCGTTGAGCTCGTGCAGGCTCATCGGCGTGCAAAGCGTCGCGGGGCAGCGGGCGGCGGCGGCGCCGTGACGGCGTTACGCCGCAATGCCAATCGACCGACGCCACCGGCCGCGGCCGCGGCGAGCGTCGCCGCCGCGATCTGCAGGCGGCGGCCGAAACGGTCGAAGCGCAAGACCTCCCAGCCCGCCTCGTGCGCGATCCGCGCCAAGGCCGCATCGGGGTTGACGGCGACGGGATGGCCGACCGCGCGCAGCAGCGGCACGTCGGATTCCGAATCGGAGTAGGCGTAGGACCGCGTCAGGTCGATCGCCTTCGACGCGGCCAGCCCGCGGACGGCCCGCGCCTTGCCCTCGCGGTAGGTGAAGATGCCGCCCTCGCGGCCGGTGTAGACGCCGTCGCGGACCTCCGAGCGCGAGCCGATCCCGCCGTCGAAGCCGAGCACGTAGGCCAACAGGCCGGCCATCTCCTGCGACGCCGCCGTGCAGATGTATACGGCCCTGCCGGCATCCTGGTGTTCGTAGGCGATCTCGAGCATCTGCGGGTACAGGCGCGGCAGCACACCCGAGAGCACGCGCGGAGCGAGCCGCTGCAGCTCGCGCACCGGCACCCCCTCGATGTAGGCGCCCAGCCGTGCGCGCACCCTGTCGGTGCCGGCGTCGGTTGAGCCGAACAGGCGGAACCTCACGGCGACCCACGCGTCGCCGGCCATCCGCCGCCGGCTGATCATGCCGCGCTCGTAGGCGGCACGCACGAAGTGATAGCCGGACGAGCCAGCCATCAGCGTTCGGTCTAGATCGAAGAACGCCGCGCTGCTGCGCGAGCCGGCGTCAGCGTCCGTCCCCTCCTGCGGATCGCGGTCGGCGCGGGAATCCTCTTCCAGGCCGGTCAGGTCTGCATCCCTCGATTCAGGCGTCGACCTTGAGGATGACCGCGTCGCCCTGCCCACCACCCGAGCAGATCGCGGCGCAGCCGAGGCCACCACCACGCAGGCGCAGCTCGTGCACGAGCGTGCCGATGATGCGTGCGCCCGACGCGCCGATCGGGTGGCCGAGCGCGACCGCGCCGCCGTTGACGTTGACCTTGTCCTCGTCGATGCCGAGCATCCGGATCGAGTTCAGCGCGACCGAGGCAAACGCCTCGTTGATCTCCCACAGGTCGATGTCGTCGACCGTCAGGCCCGCATTCTCGAGCGCGACCTTGGCGGCCGCCGCGGGCGTCCGGGCGAGGTAGGCGAACTCCTCGGCGATCTGGGCCTGGGAGAGGATCTCGGCGAGAATCTGCTTGCCGTTGCGCTCGGCCCAGTCGCGGGACGAGACGACGATCGCACTGGCGCCGTCGTTGACGCCCGGAGAGTTGCCGGCCGTGTGCGAGCCCTCCTTGCTGACGAGCCCGGGTAGCTGCGCGAGGATCTCCAGGGTGCTGCCGCGCCGCGGCGCCTCGTCGACCTCGACGACGGTGTCGCCTTTGCGGCCCTTGACCGTCACGGCCACGATCTCCTCCGGCAGGCGGCCGGAGTCCGTCGCCTCGATCGCGAGGTCGTGCGAGCGCAGCGCCCAGCGGTCGAGGTCGGGGCGCGTGATCTCGAGCTCGTCGCCGATCTCGGTCGCCTCGTCGAACATCTGGCGGCCGCTGAACGGGTTCGTCAGGCCATCGCTGACCATCGCATCCAGCGCCGTGGCGTCGCCCATGCGAAAGCCGAAGCGGGCGTTGGGCAGCAGGTACGGCGCGCCGGACATCGACTCCATGCCGCCCCCGACGCCGACCTCGACGTCGCCCGCGCGGATCTGGGCGTCGAGGATCCCAACCGCGCGCACGCTCGAGGCGCAGACCTTGTTGATCGTCTCCGAGGAGACCTCCTTCGGGATGCCGCCCTTGATCTGGGCCTGGCGCGAAGGAATCTGACCCTGCCCGGCCTGGAGCACCTGGCCCATGACGACGTGCCCGACCTCTTCGCCGCCGACGTCCGCGCGCTCCAGGGCGGCCCTGATCGCGATCCCGCCGAGCTCGGTCGCGTCGAGCGTCGACAGGCCGCCGCCCATCTTGCCGATCGGGGTTCGGGCGGAGCCGAGGATGACGGTCGTTGGCATGTGTTCGCGCTCTCCAGATCTCGCGTGTCGGGACAGTCGTGAGCATAGGCCAGTGGCTCCGAATACGCGGTGGTGCTGTGAGGTTCATCACAGTGGCGGATGGCCTGCTCCGGTGACCGGTGGCACCTGGCGGGTAGATTCCCGCCTCGTGCTCGTCCAGGCCACCACCGCGCTGCCGCAGGACACCGACGCCGACACCGCCGTCATCGGCGTGCTCGAGGACGAGACGATCCATCACGACATCGACGGCGTGTTGAACGGGCTCGTCGAGGCGGGCGAGGCGAAAGCCAAGCACCGCCACCTCGCCGTCACCCACGCCGGCGCCAAGCGCTGGATCCTCGTCGGTCTCGGCAAGCGCTCCGAGCTGGATGGCGAGCGTGTGCGCTGCGCCGCAGCGAGCGCCCTGGGCCGCGCGCGCGAGCTCGGCGCCCGCCGGCTGTGCTGGGAGGTGCCGCACAAGGTCGAGGACGAGATCGCGGCGGCGATCGTCGAGGGCACGCTGCTGACCGCCTACCGCTACGACCGCTTCAAGGGCAAGGAGCCCGACAGGGACACAGAACCGGACGAGCGCAAGGACATCGACGCGCTGCTCGTCTCCGCCCACGACGACATGGCCAGCGTCGCCGCCGACGCGGAGATCGTGGCGAGCGCGGTCAACGCCGCACGCGACCTGCAGAACGCGCCGCCGAACGAGATGGCGCCGCGTCACGTCGCCGATGCCGCGCGCGCCCTGGGCGAGCTCGACGGCGTCAGCGTCGAGGTCGAGGGCCGTGACGGCCTGGAGCGCCTCGGCATGGGCTCGTTCGCCGCCGTAGCGCAGGGCTCGGACGAGGAACCGGCGCTCATCACGCTGCGATACGACGGGACGGACGCGACCGGCCCGCTGCTCGGCCTCGTCGGCAAGGCGGTGACGTTCGACACCGGCGGGATCTCGATCAAGCCCGCCAACAAGATGTCGGAGATGAAGTTCGACATGTCGGGCGGCGCCGCGGTCCTCGGGGCGGTCGAGGCGATCGCGCGGCTGCGCCTGCCGGTGCGGCTCGTGGCGATCGTCGGCGCCACCGAGAACATGCCCTCCGGCCACGCGATGCGCCCCGGCGACATCGTGCGCGCGTCCAACGGCGTGACGATCGAGATCATCAACACCGATGCCGAGGGTCGGCTCGTGCTCGCCGATTGCCTCGCGTACGCCGTCGAGCAGGGCGCCGAGCGGCTCGTCGACATCGCGACCCTGACCGGCGCGATCGTGACGGCGCTGGGCAACGCGCACGCCGGCCTCCTGGGCGATGACGACGCGTGGGTGGCGCAGGTGGCGACCGCGGGCACCGCGACGGGCGAGAACACCTGGCGCCTGCCGCTGCATCGCGACTACGCCAAGCAGGTGGAAAGCGAGGTCGCCGATCTGCGCAACGCCGACGAGTCGCGCAAGGCCGGCTCGATCACCGCGGCGCAGTTCCTCGCGCGCTTCACCGGCGACGTGCCGTGGGCGCATCTGGACATCGCCGGCACGGCCTGGGGAACGAACAAGCCCTACGCGGCGAAGGGCGGCACCGGCTTCGGCGTGCGCCTGTTCGTCGAGCTCGCGCGCTCGCTCACGCGCGACGCCTAGGCGGTCGCGAAGCGTCCGAGCGTCCGCTCCGGGCGGACCCCCGGGAGATGCTCGGCGAAGATCCGGTGGTAGGCGAGCTCCTCGCGCGTGCGCAGCGCCGGATCGACGGCCTCGCGCTCGCGCTCGAAGTCGGCGGTGCTGACGCCCTCCTCGATCTTGTCGGTGAGCACCTCGGCGGCGCCGCTGCCGTCGCCGAACTGCGCCTTCTCGCGCCACAGGATCTCGTCCGGGAGCCAGCCGCTGAAGGCGCGTCGCAGCAGGCGCTTCTCCAGCTCGCCCGGCGGCGACAGCTTCCACGCGACGGGCAGGCCGAGCGCGAACGCGATCACCTGGCGGTCGAGGAACGGCACGCGCGCCTCGAGGCTGTGGGCCATCGTGACGCGGTCGCAACGCTGGAGGTTGAGGTTGTGCAGGCCGTCGACAGTGCGGACGAGCTCCTCCTGCAGCGCATCCGGATCATCGAAGCCGCGCAGATACTCGTAGCCGGCGAACAGCTCGTCGGCGCCCTCGCCCGTCAGCACGACCTTGACATGCTGCGCCGTCATCTCGGCGAGCAGGAAGTTCGGCACGGCGCTGCGCACGAGCGAGGGGTCGAAGTGCTCGATCGCGCGCACGACCGTGGGCAGGGCGCGAACCGCTTCGCGCGCGGTGTAGATGCGCTCGTGATGCTCGCTGTCGAGGTGACGCGCGACGACCCGCGCGGCCAGCACGTCGGCGCTGTTCTCCGTGCCGACGGCGAACGTCTTCAGGCGCTCGCCGCGCTGCTCGGCATGCTGCGCCGCGATCACGGCGATGATCGCCGAGTCCAGCCCGCCCGACAGGAAGACGCCGACGGGCACGTCGCCCATCATCTGGCGCTGCACCGAGGCGACCAGCGTGCGGCGGGTCGCAGCGAGCGCCTGCTCGGGCGGATCGACGGCCTCGCTCCAGTCCTCACTCGCGGCCGCCGCCGCGACGGCCTCGGCGTCCGGCACCGCTCTGGCGAAGCGCTCGAGGCCGCCGTCGGGGGTCCAGTGACATCCCGGCGGGAAACTCTCCACCTGCGGCATCCAGTCCGGCGCGAAGGCCGCGATCTCCGACGCGAAGCGCGCGCGCCCGTCGCGCTGGGCCCAGTACAGCGGCTTGATCCCGACCGGGTCGCGAGCGGCGAGGAAGCTTCCGTCGTCACCGGCGACGAGGAACGCGAACATGCCTTCGAGCTCGGTCAGGGCCGCTGGACCGCGCTCGTCGAGCAGGTGCAGCGCGACCTCGTTGTCCGAGCGCGTCGCGAACGGTGCCGGCGCGAGCGAGGCGCGGACCTGCTCGTGGTTGTAGACCTCGCCGTTGCCGACGAGCCAGACGTCGCCGGCCGGGTTGGCCAACGGCTGGTGGCCGCCGTCGACATCGACGATCGACAGGCGCCGGTGACCGAGCCAGGCGCCCTCGACACGAACCTCGCCCGCATCATCGGGTCCGCGGTGGACGAGCCGGTCGATCATCCGCTCGGTCTCGCCCGCCGGGTGCGGTCCGTATACGGCGGCGATGCCGCACATCTACGCGCTCAGCGCCGGCAGGTCGGCGTACGCCAGTGGGCGGCGATCGTCGAGGTAGGAGAGGCGGTCGCGCGCCGCAGCCACGACGCTGGGGGCGTCGACGCGCGCGAGCGCCGCGCCCGCTCGCCCGCCGGTCTTCGCGAGCACGCGTCCGCGCGGATCGACGACCTTCGCCTGACCCGGAAAGCGCAGCCGGCCGAAGCGGCCGACCTGGTTGGACGACACCCACACGACCTGGTTCTCCAGCGCGCGCGCCTGGTCGAGGAGGTTGAAGTGATGCACCTGCAGGTCGCGGCGCATCCACCACGCGGGATCGACGCGGCACACCGGCCAGGCCGCCAGCGAGGCGATCAGGCCGGCGCCGTCGAGCGCCAGCTGGCGCGCCGCCTCGGGGAACGTCTTGTCGTAGCAGACGAGCATCCCGATGCGGCCGATCGGGGTGTCGAAGGCGGCGAACCCGGCGCCCGCGTTGAACGCTCCGCGTTCGGCGGGCGGCACATGCACCTTGCGGTGGTGGCCCAGGACGCCGTCGCCGTTGACGCAGACGGCGCTCGAGTACGGCCCGCCGGGCGCGTCCTCGGTGTAGCCGACGCAGACGATGACGTCGCCGGCGAGCCGCGCAACCTGAGCGATCTCCTCGCCGTCGCGGCGCAGCGCCGGCGGCGGCGCGCACGGAAGCGGCGCGCCGGCGACGTGCGGCTCGTAGATGTAGCCGCCGAGCGCCGACTCGGGCAGCACGACGAGCGCCGCGCCACGGTCGCGCGCATCGGCGACGATCCGCTCGATCTGCTCCATGCAGAGCCGCAGATCGCGGCCGAAGCGCGCGCTCACGGCCATGACGGCAGGAGTCCTGCGTGTTCGTCTGACGATCACACCATTGAGGCTGCCCCGAGCGTCCTCGCCGCTATATGGACGCCGGTCCAGAGATCCCGTGCGGGGACTCGACATCGCGTCGGTCGCGAGCCCGCGCTTGCGACGCCAACGAGCGAGAGCTCAGGCGCCGACCAGGGGTACAGTCGAACGGTGAGCTACCGCGAGCATGCATCGCCGCCGGCGCTCAGCGCCTGGCTCGAGTGCGCGTGGCAACGCGACGTCGGCGGCGGCAAGCCGGTCCGCGTCGTGCCGGACGGGTGCATCGACATCGTCTGGATCGAGAATGCCGGAACGCAGATCGTCGGCGCCAACACGACGGCGTTCCTCGTGCACGCGCCGCCCGGCACCCGCGTCGTCGGCGCTCGCCTGCGACCGGGCGCGGCACCCCCGCTGCTGGGGATCGACGGCGTCGCGCTGCGCGATGCGCGCGCCGCGATCGAAGCGGTCTGGGAGGACGACGGCCGGCGGCTTGCGGCACAGCTCGACGAGGCGGACGATCGCGTCGCCACGCTGCTC
>JALZJA010000030.1 GCA_030860005.1 Actinomycetota bacterium | reverse complement strand
TTCCAACGCGATCGAAGGCGTCGTCGTCGAAAGCGGTCGAGCCGAAAGGATCGCTCAGGGCGCACCGCGATTTCGCAACCGCAGCGAGAGGGAGTTCGCTGGCTACCGCGACGCCATCGACGCGTTGATGCGCGCCGACGGCTACGAGGCGCTCACAGTCCCTTTCGCCCTGCATCTCCACCGACAGCTCTTCTATTACGCCGACGGCAGAGGCGGCCACCTCAAGACGGACGAGAATCTGATCGTCTCCTACGAGACCGGCTCGCGAGAGGTCGTCTTCACCCCTCCCGAGCCAGAACGCACCGAGTTTTTCTTGTCGGAGCTCTTCGCGCGCTACAACGACCTCAAGGCACAGGGCCGAACCCATCCGCTGGTGTTGATCGGGGCCTTGGTCGTCGACTTCCTGGCCATCCATCCGGTCGCTGACGGAAACGGCCGGCTCGCGCGGCTGCTGACTACCCACGAACTGCTGTCGCAGGGTTATCGGGTCGCCCGCTACCTCAGTATCGAGCAGCGCATCTTCGAGTCAAAGAACACCTACTACGACCGCCTCTACAAGTCCCAGCGCGCTTGGCACCAGGGTGAGCACGACATCTGGCCGTGGACCTCCTACCTCGCCCAGGTCCTCGCTGGCGCGTATGACGATTTCGAGCAGCGAGTGGCCGCAGCGGCTGAGGAAACGGGAAGCAAGCAGGATCGCGTTCGCGACTACATCCTTGAGCAGGCGCCGCCGGAGTTTCGCCGCCGGGATATCGAGCGCGCTCTTCCGGAGGTGAGCCCCGCCACCATTCGACTGGTCATCAACGAACTGCGCGACGCTAAGCAGATCATCGCGCAAGGCGGTGGGCCAGGCGCGCAGTGGCGTCGGTCGTAGGGGCTCGGGCTCGAGGCCGATCGCGAAGAGTCGGCCCGCGCGCGCGCCGAAATGAGCCTGGCGTGCCGACGGCTGAGTACCGCTGGCCCGCAATCCCGCTCCGGCATGGCCGAAGGAGTCATGTGAACCGCCGCGAAACAGCGGGGGGTGTCCGGAACGCGCGCTGACCACGCCGGCGACGGAAGCGACCGGCGCACCGTCGTCGTCATCGGCGACGGGGACCTGAGTGAGGAAACGGCGCGTGCGGTCGGGGCCTCGGGCGCCCGGGTCTCCCGGCTGCGCGAACCGAGCGAGGGCGACGTCCAAGAGGCACTGAGCGGCAGCGTCGACTCGGTCGCCGTCGTCGGCCGGGCGGACGCGATCGTGCTGCGGATGGCGCTGATGGTCCGAGCAGTATCCGACGAGGTTCCACTTCTGCTCACGATCTTCGATGCGACGATGGCCGAGGAGGTGGCCCGCGAGTGGCCTAACACGTACGTGACCTCGCTCGCGGACATCGTCGCGCCGTCGCTCGCAGGGCCTTGCATCGACGCGAGCTTCACAGGCGTCAGCGTCCACGACGGTCGTCCGGTCGGGCTCGTCGAGTCCGACGGCGACGTCCGCGAGCAGCCGATCCCGTCGCGCAAGCGGCACCGCGCCCAGGCTCTTGCGCGCGATCTCCTCACGCCGTACGACAAGAGCGCGGGGCTGCTGCTGTTCGGCGCCCTCGGGCTGCTGGCGATGCTCGCGCTAGAGGCCGTCACGGCGGTCTTCGTGCTTGACCAACAGGTCGTCGACGCGACCTACGGGTCGGCGAAGACTCTGGTGACCGTCGACTCCAATCTCAAAGTGTTGGCGGGGCCGGGCTGGTACAAGCTGTTCACCTCGGCCACGATGCTGGTCTCGTTCGTGTTAGCTGCCGGCTTTACGGCGGGCCTCGTGAACCGGGTGCTCGACCGGCGCCTCACCGGCATGTTCGGACGGCGGGCCGTGCCCCGCCGCGACCACGTGGTAGTGGTCGGGCTGGGCGAGGTCGGCCTGCGCCTGTGCCTTCTGCTGCGTGCGTGCGGGATTCCCGTGGTCGCCGTCGAGCAGGATGGGGAGCTCGAGAACGTCGGCCGTGCCAAGGAGCTCGGCCTGCCGGTGGTCCTGGGTCGCGGCGCCGACCAGTCGCTGCTGTGCCGACTATCGCTGGAGAAGGCAACGGCGGTGGCCGCGGTCACCGCCAACGACATCGAGAACATCGCTGTGGCCATGACCGCCCGCGCGGTCCACGACCAGATACGCGTTGTGCTGCGCGTCGGCGACGGCGAGGTCGCCAGCGAGACGCGGTCG
>JALZJA010000010.1 GCA_030860005.1 Actinomycetota bacterium | reverse complement strand
GGGTACGCGTGGCGTACATTCGCGCGCGTGTCCGACGGCCGCCAGCGCCCGAGCCTCTCGCTTCCCACGCCGGGCGCTCGGCGCGCGATCGTCGTCGGAGGTGGGTCGTTCGGGACGGCCGTCTCGGTCCTGCTCGCCCGCGGTGGGTTCCGGACGACGCTGCAGACGCGCACCGAGGAACAGGCGCGCGAGCTGGGTGCGACGCGCGAGAACCACGTCTATCTGCCCGGCGTCGAGCTGCCGCGCGAGCTTCGGATCGAGACGACCGAGGCCGGGCTCGGCCGCACCGACTACGTCTTCCTGGGGGTTCCGTCGCTGAGCATCGGCGACACGATCCGCGGGCTGGCGGGAGCGGGCCTGGGGTCGCGGACGCCGGTGATCTCACTCGCCAAGGGGCTGACGCCGCCCGACGGCGTGGCGCCCACCATCATGCTGCGCGAGCGCTTCGGCGAGAGCCGCGTGGCCTGCATCGCCGGGCCGGCGCACGCCCACGAGATGGTCAGCGAGGGCGCGGCGCTCGTCGCCGCGTCGACGAACGAGGAGCTCGCACGCGCGCTCGCCATGGTCTTCACCCGCGCCGGCGTCGTCTGCGAGCAGTCCAACGACCCCGTCGGCGTCGAGCTCGCCGGCGCGGCGAAGAACGCCGCCGCGCTCGCGGCCGGCGCGACGGAGGCACAGGGCCTCAACGCGGCCGGCGCCGCCGCCGGTCACATCTTCGCCGAGGTCTGGCGCTACGCCGATAGCCAGGGCGCGCGCCCGGAGTCGCTGGTCGGCCTCGCCGGCACCGGCGACCTCGTCGCGACCGTGCTGGCGCCGCAGAGCCGCAACCGTCGTGCCGGCGAGCTGCTCGCCGCCGGCGTGCCGGCCGCCGAGATCCACACGCGCGTCGGCCAGGCCGTCGAGTCGCTGGAATCGGTTACGCTGCTCGCGCTCGCGGTGACCAGGTCGGGACTCGAGGCGCCGGTGACCGACGGCCTCGCGAAGCTCATCGCCGCGGAGCTGCCGCTCAAGGACTGGATCGCGCTCGTCCGCACGACCGTCCCGCCGCCGGCGCGCTGGCGGCCGAAGCCCGGGGTGCTCGCGCGCGTGGCCGGACGTACGCGCGGCCTGTTGCGCCGCGGCCGCGAAAAGGGGTCCGGCTCGTGACATTTCCGGTCACGCGTGACGAGCCCGGCTGGCCAGCGTCGTGACGACCGCCTCGTAGACGCCTGCGCCGTAGGGCTCCTCGGCGACGTGCACGTTGGGATGTCCGGCGATCGCCTCGCGCAGCGACGGGTCGCGCTCGAGCGCGTTGGCGACGAACCAGAACGCGCCGACGTGCTGCGCGGTCGCCATGTCCTCGCGCGAATCGCCAACGGCGATCACCTCGTCGGGCGCATAGCCGCGCGCGCGCATGTGACGGGCGACCCCGGCCATCTTGGATGCCCCGCGCGGCACGAGGTGGTAGGCGCGCATCTGCGGCAGGCCCGCGAGGTCGGGCGAGCGCGAGTGCACGCTGCCATTGTCGACGAGCCGCAGCGCGCCGTGCCCGTGGGCCTCCAGCACATCATCAGCTTCGAACGCGTCGACAAGGCCGCGGAAGAGGTGCGACACCTCGCGATTGCGGTGCCAGGGGTCGTGGTACTCGAGGCGCCCCGCGTAGGTCTCGAGCAGCATCGCGGGCGCCCCCGACGCCTCGATCTGGTCGTGGATCGTGGCATCCGGCGACGGCATCAGCTCGCCGGTCAACCAGTGCTCCTCACCGTCGATCACGAGGCACGATCCGGATTCGAAGATGTAGGTGCGCTGCCCGATCAGCCGTGCGTCCTCCGAGACCTGCGCCTGGCGGCGCCCCGACATGAGCACCACCTCGGCGCCCACCCGTGCGCACGCCTCGAGGGCGCGCACGCCGAGCATCGAGAACGACCCCTCGCCGTCGTGCAGCAGCGAGCCGCCGCGGCCGACGAGCGTCCCGTCGAGGTCGATGTAGACGCAGCGCACCCCGACATCCTCGCGCACCGAGCGCGACCGCCGGCTCGGACGCTTTCACTAGGCCACGACGACGCGTAGGAGCGCGGTGACGACGTCCGGGTCGAACTGGGTCCCGGCGTGATGGCGCAGCTCCGCCGCAGCAGCGGCTGGGTCCATCGGCTCGGGGCGGTAGGGCCGCGAGCTGAGCATCGCGTCGTAGGCGTCGCAGGCGAACGTGATCCGGCTCGCGAGGGGGATCTGGTGGCGCGTGAGGCCGTCGGGGTAGCCGGTGCCGTCGCAGCGTTCGTGCTCGGCGCGTATTGCGGGGGCGAGGGGGGCGAGGGTGTCGATCGCGGCGACGATCCGTGCGCCGATGACCGGATGCGTTTGCATGAGCTTCCACTCGGCGTCGTCGAGCGGGCCCGGCTTGCTGAGGATCGCGTCGGGGATTCCGATCTTGCCGATGTCGTGCAGCAGTGCGACCTGCCTGACCTCCGCCGCAAGGCTTTCCGGCACGTCGAGCTCGCGGGTGACCCGGACCGCCAGCTCGACCACGGCTTCGCTGTGTCGGCCGGTGTAGCTGTCACGCGCGTCGAGGCCGGCGAACAGCGCGCCCAGCGCGATCGCTTCGTTGCGGTGATGCTGCGCGGCGCGCTCGATCTCGTCGCGCTCGAGTTCGTGGGCGAGCATCCGACCGAGCACGCGCATGAAGGCCGTGTCGCGGTCGCGCAGCCATGGCGCCGCGGCGTGGCTTGCGCAGCACAGCGTGCCGTACAGCCGCCCGTCGCTGAAGGTCACCGGGACGCCGACGTATGCGCCGAGCGCCGGGACGAGACCGACGATGCGCTCGTCCGCCTGCGCGTCAGTGATCAGGTTCGGCAGGCGGCCGTCGACGACGCGCTGGCAGTACGTGTCAGCGAGTGGGATCGTCGTGCCGGCCTCCAGTCCGAACGAGCGCGCGTCGCCGTGCACGCGCTGGACGATCTCCTCGACCGCGGTGAGGTGACTGACATACGAGACATCCATCCCGAGGTGGTCGCGCGCGGCGACCAGTACCCGCAGCTCCGACTCCTTGGTCTCGGACTCGACAAGCACCGCGGCGGCCTCCAGACGCTCGCACTCCTCGGCCGCGTACAGCTCGGCGGCGGCCCGCAGAGCCGACGCGTCGTAGTTCTGTTCGAGCCTATGTATTTCCGTTGATCCTCTAGCCGGAAGGTCGATAGTAGGCTCGCCAGCGTCTCTCACCGCAAACAGCATCCGGTTATCGCGCGGTTTGAACCTGAAAAGTTCCCTTAAACCTCTCATCGGTCCGTGCCCTACCGGACGTGCATCGGTGTGCCGACGGGCATCAGCCGATAGAGCCGCTTGATGGCGTGGTTGACGATGCGTATGCAACCGTGGGAGGGGCGGCCCGGGATGAGGGAGGGCTCGTTGGTGCCGTGTATGCCGATCACGCCGCCTCCGGGCCAGTCGCTGAGGCGTGAGTAGGCGCTCGTCCCGAACGCCCGCGGCCCGTAGGGTCCACGCGGGTTGGCGACCCGGAACTTCTCGCGGATCCAGAAGTCGCCGTTCGGGGTGGAGGTGCCCTTCTTTCCGATGCCGATCGGGGAGCGCCAGATCGCCTTGCCCGCGCGATACAGCGTGGCACGCAGCCGCCTGCGGTCCACCACCAGCCGGGTGCGGACGCGGTACAACGGGCCGAGCGCTGAGTCCGGGATCCATCCCGTCCGGCCGTTCGGGCGCCTGGGAACGGTGATCTGAAGCCAGCTGCGCCCGTCGCGCTCGGTCAAGCGCCTGAGGACTGAATAGACCTCCGGGAAGCCATCCTCGGTGCGGTGGTGGAGGCGAGCAACGCGCGGTGAGTCGTGCGACGGCAACTGCCTGACCGCTGCGCTGTGCTGCGCGTGCGCCCAGTGGGCGTACGTGCGCTCATCCGTGAGAGGCTCGCTGCCGGCGGGCGCGCCCGCGGCGCTCGCCGACCGGAGCAGCGCAAGGGCCACGAGCAGTGCGAGCGCCCCGACCCAGGGCATGCGCCTGGCGCCATTCATGGGTCAGCCGGTGAAGTGTGGAACCGTCAGCCCGAGCGCGCAGCGCCCGAAGTGGCGCCTGGTCACGGACCTGTTGCCGGCGCGGTCGCGCGCGGCGACCGTGATCCTGTGGCGACCGACGCGCAGCCCGCGGACCTTGATGCGCAGCGTAAAGCGCGTGCGGGACGTGCGCCTGACGAGCCTGCCGTCGACGAACACGCTGACGGACTTGATTCCGGCGCGGTCGCGGATCCTGACGCGCGCCGTGAAGTTGCGCGTCGTGCACACGCTGCCGGCGGGCGGGCGCCGAGCGCCCGGTCTCGGGAGCGGCCGCTGACGCACGCCGGGCAGACCGAAGATCTTCACCGCGGGACCTTTGAGATCCGGCCCCGGGCTGCTGTCGGGTCCGGTGCCCGTCCCATCATCGCCGGGCCCTGTGCCGGTGCCGGGTCCCGTGCCGGGCGCGCAGCCCGATCGGGTGATCGTGTCGTTGATCAACGTCACCGCGCCGTTGCGCGCCAGCAGCCGGCCGTCGACGGTCACGCCGTTGTTGACCGAGATCGACGTCAACGCGAGGATCGTGCCCTTGAACGCGGTTCGCGTTCCAAGCGTCGCCGAGCTGCCGACCTGCCAGTACACGTTGCACGCCTGCGCGCCGTTGATGAGACTGACGCTGCTGTCGCTCGCGGTGACGAGCGTCGACTCGATCTGAAAGATGAACACCGCGCGCGGATCGCCCTGGGCGTTCAGGGTCAAGGGTCCGGTCAGCCCAAGCGACGGGACCGAGCCCGTCCTGTACACCCCCGCGGTCAGGGTGCGATTGCCGATATCCGGCGGTGCCGTCGCAGTCAATGGCCGTCCCGCGGCGTCCTTGTACGCGGTCGTCAGGTCGGTCTTCGACTGCTCGGCCACAGCATCGGTGATGTGCTGAGCGCCGTTGACGGTGCCGGGCGGAAAGCCGGTCACCGCAGTGCCCGGATGCAACCCCAGATCCCCGTTGATGACCGAATCGCCGGTATTGGTGATCGTGCTGGCACCCAACACCGCAAAGCTGTCAACCGTGCCAAGCAACACGGGCGGCGGGCCCGCGTGAGCGCTACCCGCGAACACCAACACCACGAGCAACCCGAGCAACGGCGAACAGCAGCGACCAGGCCTCCCCGCGACACCACAACGCCGGGAAGCAGAAGAGCACGACAAATGGATCTCAGACAGCTGCGCGGAACTGCACGCCATGATCTACCTCTGCGGCCGCAAGCACCGCGAATCGGAGG
This sequence comes from Actinomycetota bacterium, assembly GCA_030860005.1. GTDB lineage: Bacteria > Actinomycetota > Thermoleophilia > Solirubrobacterales > Solirubrobacteraceae > CADCVQ01. Next base: position 8,655 of record JALZJA010000010.1, on the reverse strand, counting down.
GCATTCACCGAGCCCATCGCCCGATTTAACTGCTCAGTGTTCCACCATCTCACCTCGCCGTATATCGGACTTTCCCCGCAATTTCTGCGAAAACCAATGGGTACGCCGAAGACACTGGGCGGCTGTATTTTCGTAGATCAATGAACCAGATATAAGAATGATGTGTAACAATCTCGAAACAAAGGGAGACCGCGCTCGCGGTCAGATGCTCGCCGTCGAGGCGCTCGCGGACGAGCGTCGCAGCTCGGCCAGCGGCGGGCGCTCGAGTGGCTCCTCGCGCGATGCGGCGTCGACGAGGCGCCCCTCCCGCCGCAGCCGGCGCGTCACCGCTCCGAGCACGGCAGACGCCATCGGCGCGAGATGCTCCAGGTGCTGGTGGCGGTTCTGGCGCACGTCGAGGTCGACCTGCGCGAGGCCATGCAGCCCAGCCTCCGCGTGGACGTCGATCAGCAGCCCGATCTCGACCGCGTAGCCGGTGCAGAAGGGCATCCGTTCGAGCAGTTCGCGGCGCGCCGCGATCTCCCCCGCCAGCGGCTGGCGCATGCGCGCAATCTCGGGATAGAAGGCGTCGAGCAGCGGGCGCGCGGTCAGCTCGCTGACGCGGCCACCGCCGGTCGGCTGCGTCGCGCCGTTGCGCTTGAAGGGCCGGCGGTAGAAGCCCTTCACAAAGTGCACGCCGTCCTCGCAGACGAGCGGGCCGAGCAGGCCGCACGCGAAGTGCGCATCGAAGCCCTCCGAGTCGCCGTCGACGAAGCAGACGATGTCACCGGTCAGGACGCTCAGCGAGCGCCACATCGCGTCGCCCTTGCCGAGCACGGGGCCGAACTCGGGCAGCAGGTCCGATGGCCGGTGAACCTCGGCGCCGAGACGCGCGGCGATGACGGCTGTGAGATCGCGCGAGTCGTCGTCGACGACCACGACCTGATCGACGACGCCCGCCTCGCGCAGTGCCACGAGCGGCCCCACAACGCCGCCGATCGTCGCCGCCTCGTCGCGGGCGGGGACGCAGACCGAGATCGTCTCCTCCCGCTCGGCGCGCAGACGTTCGGCCGGAAACTCGGCGTGGTGGTAGCTGCGCAGGCTCACGGCGTTCGTACTATGCCAAGGGCTTGTCCGTCACTTCCGAAGCCCATCCCTGGAGCGCGCTGCTCGACGCCGGCCGCGCCGACGCGCGGCTCGTGCGCGAGGCCTTCGAGGGCGCTCGCGAGGCCATCACCGAACCGCTCCCCGGCGAGCTTCATCCGAAGGTCCTCGGTGCGCTGCGTAGCGCCGGGGTCGAAACCCTGTGGGAGCACCAGGCGCGGGCGCTGCAGTCCGCCTGGGCCGGCCCGACGATCGTCACGACCGGCACGGCTTCCGGAAAATCGATGTGCTTCAACCTGCCGACGCTCGACGTGCTGTGCCGCGACGCGAAGGCGCGCGCGCTCTATCTGTACCCGACGAAGGCGCTTGCCCAGGACCAGGCCCGGGCGATCAACGCGTTCGGGCTGACCAAGCAGGTGCGTCCCGCGATCTACGATGGCGACACCCCGCGCGAGCAGCGCACGCAGGTCCGCCGGCGCGCGAACCTCGTCCTGACGAACCCCGACATGCTGCATGTCGGGATCCTGCCCAACCATCGCGCCTGGGCGGACTTCTTCGCGAACCTCGCCGTCGTCGTCGTCGACGAGGCGCACGTCTACCGCGGCGTGTTCGGCTCGCATGTGGCCAACGTGCTGCGGCGCCTGCGACGCATCGCCAACGCGTACGGCACGGAGCCGCGCTTCCTGCTCGCCAGCGCGACGATCGCCAACCCCGTCGAGCTGGCGCAGCGGCTCACGGGGCTCGAGGAGATCGGCTTGATCGACCGCGACGGCGCCCCGAGCGCCCGACGCGAGATCGCGATGTGGAACCCTCCGCTGACCGACGAGGCGCTCGGCACGCGGCGCTCGGCCCTCGCCGAGGCAGCCGAGATCGTCGCCGCGCTCGCACGCAACGGCGCGCGCTCGATCTGCTTCATCAAGTCGCGCCGCGCCGTCGAGCTCGTGGCGCGGATGATCGCGCTCGCCGAGCCCGACCTGGCCGACCTCGTCGTCCCCTACCGCGCGGGCTATACGCCGCAGCAGCGCCGCGAGCTCGAGGGCCGCCTCGTGCGCGGGGAGCTGCTGGCGGTCATCACGACCGACGCGCTGGAGCTCGGCATCGACATCGGTGCGCTGGACGCCGCGGTCGTCGTCACGTTCCCGGGCACCGTCGCCTCACTGCGTCAGATGTGGGGCCGCGCCGGCCGCCGCGGGCGCGGCCTCGCGATCTACGTCGCCGGCGAGGACGCGCTCGACCAGTTCTTCTGCCGCCATCCCGACGAGTTCCTCGACCGCGCCGTGGAAGCCGCGATCCTCGACCATGAGAACGCGCAGATCCACCTCGCCCACCTGCTGTGCGCTGCGCACGAGGGGCCGCTGAGCGGGTCCGACGCCCAGACGCTCGGCCCGCGCTGGGAGGCGCACGCCCAGGTGCTCGTCGCCGCCGGAGAGCTCGTGGAGCGCGGCGGCGAGTACGTCCTACGCCACCCCGAGGACTATCCGGCGACGCGAATATCGTTGCGCTCGGCATCGCCGGACTCGGTCGCGATCGTCGACGTCTGCAGCGGCGAGCTGCTGGGCACGGTCGAATCCGCGCGCGCGCACACGACCGTTCACGACGGCGCCGTCTACCTGCATCAGGCGCGCTCGTACGTCGTGCGCGAGCTCGAGCTCGACACGCGCCGCGCGCTCGTCGAGCCGTTCACCGGCGACTTCTACACGCAGCCCAAGAAGGAGACGATGACCGACATCGAGGCGCTGCTGGACCGGCGCTCGACGCTCGGCGTGACGCTGTCCTTCGGCCGCGTGAGCGTCACCGAGCAGGTCCTCGCCTACCAGCGCAAGAGCCTGCCCGACCACGAGGTCATCGACCTCCAGTCGCTCGACCTCCCCGAGACGACGTTCTCGACGCAGGCGCTCTGGTACGAGCTCGACGACGACCTGCTCGCCGTGGACTTCCCGCTCGAGGTGCTGCTCGGCTCGCTGCACGCCGCCGAGCACACCCAGATCGCGGTGCTGCCGTTGCTGGCGATGTGCGACCGCTGGGACATCGGCGGGCTGTCGACGAACCTCCACCCGCAGACAGGCGGTCCGACGATCTTCATCTACGACGGACACCCCGGCGGCGTCGGCATCACGCGCCAGGGCTTCGAGCGCTTCGAGACGCTCGTCGCCGACGCCCACCGGTTGGTTGCCGAGTGCCCGTGCGACGCCGGCTGCCCGTCGTGCGTGCAATCGCCGAAGTGCGGCAACCTCAACGAGCCGCTCGCGAAGGCCGGCGCGCTCGAGCTCATGGCGCGGATGCTCGAGCGCTGAACCTCTCCTCCCTCGGGTGAAGCCGCTCACTAGAGTCGCCGTACCGTGCCGCGCCCGAAGCCACTGCCGATCGTGTTCGGCGTCATCGTGCTCGTGGGGCTATGGCTCGTGCGTCCGCTCTGGCACGGCCTGGCGATGTTCTTCTGGACGGCGCCGATCGTGTGGCTGCCGCCGCTGCTGGCGCTGGCCGTCGGCGGCGTGCTCTTCCGGCGCTCGCGGCGCAGCTGGACGACCCTCGAGGATCTGCGCTCGGGCGTGCGGCCGCCCGCGTGGCTCATCGCGTTCCCGGTGCTCGCGTTCGTGCTCTTCGTCCTCGGCGCAGCGCTCAACGAGCCGCTCGTCGGCAAGGCGATCGTCGGTGCGACCAACTACGAGGAGATCGACGGCCTCCCGGCGGGCGGTCAGGTGCGGATCGTCCCGCGCGAGGTCGCCGAGCAGAACGCCTCGAGCGCGTTCAACTCGCCGACCGAGACGCTGACGAACTTTCGCATCGTCAAGACGCCCGACGGCCTGAGCTGGACGGCGCTGCGCACGCCGCAGGGTGCCTTTCGGATCTTCTCCAAGAAGAGCCAGGGCCTCGTCGAGCTCGACGCCCAGCAGACCGCACGCTCGCTGCGCCAAGTCGACGCCGAGCTCGAGGTCGCGCCCGGTCTGCAGATCACCGACAACCTGCGCTGGCGGCTGCTGAAGCAGCGCCTCCTCATCAAGCTCGAGGAGCCGGTCGGCATCGAGACCCCCGACGGCCCGCGGATCCTCGTTCCCTATCTGGAGTACAAGGGCTTCCTCGTCCGCCGCCCGGTCCTCGGCGGCGTGTTCGTCGTCTCGCCGAACGGCGACATCGAGGACCTCGAGCCCGAGGAGGCCGCGCGGCGACCCGAGCTTGCGGGCACCGGCCGGATCTTCCCCGACACCCAGGCGCGCAGGGTCCAGGACGCCTACCAGTACAAGCGCGGCGTCTGGAACGCGTGGTTCGTGCACGAGGATCAGACGCGTATCACCGACACGGAGACGAACAAGCAGCCCTACCTCGTCGACTTCGGCGGCGCGCTCGGTACGCAGTGGGTCACCGTCGCCGAGCCGTACGGGCGCGCGTTCGCCGCGAGCGCGATCTTCCTCACCGACGCGAGAACCGGGAAGACGCGGATCTGGCGCGTGCCGCCGCGAACCTCGCTGGCCGGAAACCGGCGCGCGATCCAGGCGGTGAAGGCCGTCTCGATCCCGGGCATCGACTTCGGCGACAGCGGCAGCGCGCCCGGCGGCTCGGGCAACTTCAAGGTCGTCGAGCCCAGACCGGTGTTCGTCCGCAGCCGGCTCGTGTACCTGACCTCGATCATTCCCAACAGCGCCAACGCGGTGTCCAAGACCGTCGTCGTCGACGCCGCGACGAGCAAGCTCGTGGCGATCTTCGACAACGACCGCGATCCGCAGGCCGAGGACAAGACGCAGCGCTACATCGAGACCGGCGATATTCCCGACGAGGCCGCGCCGGCCGGCGCCGACACGCAGGCGCCGGACCAGCCGGCCGGTGGTGCCGGCGGCACGGGTGGCAGCGCCGCGCCCGGAGGGGGCTCCGCCCGCTCCGGCGGTTCGAACGACGTCGGGCGCCGCATCGACGACGTCCTGCGCCGCCAGCGCGAGCTGCTGCGGGAGATCGAGCGGCTGCGCGACACGCTGCGCAAGCAGAAGCGCGGCGGCCCCTGACCGCGCGCTTGCAGCGCTTGAGCGCACGGGCGCCATCGCCGACCCTCACGCCATGCGCCCGCGCGCACTCACGGGGCGGGTCGTGCTTGCAGTCGCGATGGCCATGCCCCTGCTTGCGCCCACCGTTCCAGCCACCGCCGGTGCAGCGCCGCCCCCGGCACGCCACGGAGGCACCGCCTATGGCTCGGCGCTGCCGAGGCTCGACCGGCGACCGGTCCCGGTTGCGCTGAGGCTGTCGCCGCGCAGGGTCACGGCGGGCGGCGAGCTGCCGGGCATCAGCTTCCGCGTACGCCAGATCGGGACGAAGCGCGTCAAGGCGCGCATCTCCGTGCTGCGCCTGCCGCGCAAGGCGAAGGCCGTCGGCATCGCGCTCGGCTGGGTGAAGACCGGCCGCAGCGTGAAGGCGCGCTGGCCCGCCGGGATCGCCTTGCGCAAGGGCCGGTACCTCGTGCGCCTGCACGTCACGGACTCGCGCGGACGCACGCTGCGCCGCACCGCGAGGCGACCGGGCCGCGCGCGGATCGTCGTCAAGGCGCCGCTTCTGGCGCCCCTCGGCGTCTCCCCCGGGGCCGGGGTCTTCCCGGTCGCGGGCCCATTTGACCTCGGTGGCCCCGGCTCGCGCTTCGGCGCCGCCCGCGAGGGCCACGTCCATCAGGGGCACGACATCACGGCCGCGAGGGGGACGCCGGTGCTCGCGCCCTACACGGGCAGGGTCAGCTCGACGAGCTATCAACCACAGGGGGCCGGCGAGTACGTCGTCCTCGACGCGATCGACGGGCGCGACTACTTCTTCGCGCACTGCGTGCGCGGTTCGACCGTCGTCGCAGAGGGCAGCGCCGTCGCGGCCGGCAGGCGCCTGTGCGCGGTCGGCAACACGGGCGGCTCGAGCGGACCCCATCTGCACTTCGAGATCTGGAACATCGGCTGGCGCGTGCCCGGCGGCTATCCGATCGACCCGCTGCCCGAGCTGCGCGCGTGGGCGGCGCGCTGAGGCACATCCCGGTCACGGTTCTTTCACCGCGAGTGGCGATCGCACGGCTTTCCTTGAGGCCATGCGCTCTCTCACCGTTCGCGAACGCCCGCTGCTGTGCGGCGCGCTCGCCATGCTGGCCGCCGGTCTCATGACCGCCCCCTCGTTCGCCAACGACCCACGCCATGGCGGGCACGACTCGAGCGAACCGCTCGTCATCGGCCATCGCGGCGCCTCGGGCTACCGCCCCGAGCACACGCTCGCAAGCTACGAGCTCGCGGTGCGCATGGGCGCCGATTACATCGAGCCCGACCTCGTCATCACGAAGGACGGGGTTCTCGTCGCGCGCCACGAGAACGAGATCGGCGGCACGACCGACGTCGCCTCGCACCCCGAGTTCGCGGGCCGCAGGACGGCGAAGTCGATCGACGGCGTCGAGCTGAGCGGCTGGTTCACCGAGGACTTCACGCTCGCCGAGCTCAAGACGCTGCGCGCGAAGGAGCGCATCCCGCAGGTGCGCCCGCGCAACACGCTCTACGACGGGCGCTACGAGGTGCCGACGCTGCAGGAGGTCATCGACCTCACGCGCCGCCTGCGCCACGAGCTTGGCCGCAAGATCGGGATCTATCCCGAGACGAAGCACCCGACGTACTTCCGCGACCTCGGCAAGCCGCTCGAGCCGCCGCTCGTGAGGACGCTGCGCCGCAACGGGCTCGCCGGTCGCAAGGCGAAGGTCTTCGTGCAGTCCTTCGAGATCTCCAACCTCAAGGCGCTCGACAAGCGGATCGACGCGCCGCTCGTCCAGCTGCTCGGCAGCAAGACAGCGCGGCCGTTCGACGTCGCGCAGGCGGGCGGCACGCTGACCTACGGCGAGATGGCGACGCCGTCGGGCCTGCACGACGTCGCCGACTACGCGGATGGGGTCGGGCCGCCGAAGAACTACATCGTGCCGCGCGACAGCGCCGGGACGTCGCTGCCGCCGACGAGGTTCGTCGACGATGCGCACGAGGCGGGGCTCGAGGTCCACCCCTACACGTTTCGCAACGAGAACCAGTTCCTGCCGCTGGAGCTGCGCTCGAGCGCGGACCCGAACGCGTATGGCAACGCGTTCGGCGAGTACGCGCAGTTCTACGAGCTCGGTGTCGACGGGCTGTTCTCCGACAACCCCGACACCGCGGTCGCGGCGCGCGACGAACCCTGAGCTCTCAACTGCCGGCGCTCGGGGTTGACCCCCCGCGACCCACGAGCGCCGGCTCGACGCGGACGCCGACGGCGGACAGCTCGCGTTCGAGCGCGCGCAGCGCGTCCGCATCCGACGCGATCCCGACGATCGCGCCACCGGAGCCGGTGTACGTCGCGCTGAGCCCGAGCGCTCGCGCCTTGTCGACCATCACCGCGTGGTGCGGATCGAGCTCATAGATGCTCGCGCGGACGTCGTAGCCCGCGTCGAGGGCGGCGGCGAACGCGTCGCGATCGCCGGTGAGGAGCGCCGACCGTGCCTCGTGGGCGAGCCGTGCGAGCGTGGACATCGCGTTGACGATCCGTCGCTCGCCCTGCGCAAAGCGCGTGCGCACATCGGCGTGCGCCGCGCCCGACGACGTCCCCGCGTCCGGCCGCCACGCGAGGAACAGCGGCGGTAGGAGCTCCGCCGGCAGCGGCTCGTAGCGTCCGCGGCCATGCTCGGCGACGTGAGCCGGATCGAAGTCCATGAAGACGAGCCCGCCGTAGGTCTGCACGACGCGGTCCTGGAGCCCGGCAGCGATCCCGAGCCCTTCCGTCTCGACCGCGAGCGCGAGCGCCGGCAGGCGCTGCGCAGTGAGCTCGACGCCCGCCAACGACCCGAGCGCGCGCAGCGTCGCGATGACGATCGCGCTCGACCCGCCGAGCCCGACCTGGCGCGGGATCGTCGAGCGGTAGCGGATGCGCACGCGCGGATCGAACGGGGCGCCGACGGTCGTGCAGTGCTGCGCGAAGCGCTCGATGGCGGCGGTGACGAGCGGCAGGCCCCCCTCCGGCCACTGGCCGTTGCCGTCGGGGGCAATGTCCAGCGCCGGGGCCGCGTGCGCCCCGACCTCGGCCCTGAAGTTCTCGATCGTGACGCTCAGCGTGGCGCCGCCGAAGCCGTCGGACGGGTGCCCGACGAGCCCGGCGCGCGCGGCGACGAAAGCCCACGACGGCCCGCCTGCGCCGGCCACATGACCGGCTCCGGCACCCCTAGCCGTCATCGAGCAGCGCCCGCGCGGCGGCCCGCAGCTGCTCACCGTAGTCGGGATCCGTCAGCGCGAAGGCGAGGAATGCGGTCGCGTAGCTTGCGGGCGTTCCGACGTCGTGGCGCTCGGTGTCGCCGAGGCGCACCGCGACGACCGTCTCGCCCTGCTCGACGAGCCGCGCGATCGCGTCCGTGAGCTCGAGCTCGCCGTTGCGCGCGCGCGGCGTGGCACGCAGCGCGCCGAAGATCGCCGGCGTCATGACGTAGCGGGCGGCCACCGCGAGCGTGCTCGGAGCCGCGTCCGGCTCGGGCTTCTCGACGAGCCCATCGACTCGGACGACGTCCCCCGTGTCCTGCGTCGCGACGATCCCGTAGCGCCCGGTCTCGGCGCGCGGCAC
>JALZJA010000004.1 GCA_030860005.1 Actinomycetota bacterium | reverse complement strand
CGCGATCTGGGTGCCCTGACCGCGAAGCCGGTCCTCTTCGTCGCAAACGTCGACGAGGGCGATGACACGGTGCCGCCCGCCGTCGCCGAGCACGCGCTCGCGCAGGGCGCCGTCGCGGTGGCGATCTCGAGCCGCATCGAGGCAGAGCTGTCCGAGCTCGACGACGAGGACGCGACGGCGATGCGCGACCACCTCGGCATCGCCGAGTCGAGCCTGCAGCGCGTCGTGGGCGGCGCCTTCGCGCTGCTCGACCTCATCGCCTTCTTCACCGCCGGAGAGGACAAGCCCGCCCAGTCCTGGCACCTGCGCCGCGGCCTCACGGCCTGGCACGCCGCGGGCGAGGTGCACTCCGACATCCAGCGCGGCTTCGTCCGTGCGGAGATCGTCGGCTGGGACGAGCTCGTGGACGCCGGTGGCTACGCGGGCGCGCGCGACCGCGGCACGCTGCGCCTCGAGGGACGCGACTACGCGATGTCCGACGGCGACGTGATCACGGTGAAGTTCACGCCCTGACGCGGGGCGCCCCCGGAGGCGCGCCCCGCGTCAGGCGGAAGGCGGAAGCTCCATGGATCCGCGATGTGTCTCGTTGCCGGTCGCCTGGGGTAGCCACCCGCGCATGTCACAAGCAACAGCGCGAACAGCCCGTGCGGGCGTGAGCTTTCAAGTTGAGCGGTTGGATGTGCGAGACGATCGGCTCGTCGTCATCGGACACTGGTCCGGCCTGGGCGGGTTGCGCTTCGTGCGCCCGACGCTCGTTATCGGCGATCGCCACGTGCATGCCACGCTCGAGCACAAGCCGTGGGCGCCGACGGTCGGCGAACCATGGACGGCGGCCTTCCCGTGGAAGGCGGAAGACGCGATCGACGCGAGCAGGCTCGAGCTCGCCGTTGCCCCAAGCGTGACGGTCCCGCTCGGTCCGCAGGACGAGGAGGAGGAAGGAGGCGCGGAGGACGTGGCGCCGGCGGCCCCGACGCGCCCACCGCAGGCGCCGGAGCCCGATGTCAACGTCGATCGCGCGCGCATCGCGCGCCTCGAGGCCGACATGGCGACCCTCGTTCAGGCTCGCGATGCGCTGCGCGACGAGCTCGACGAGGCGCTGGCGCGAGCCGCCGACCGCGAGGCCCGCTGCGAGCAGCTCGAGCGGACGATCCAGGTGGAGCGCCGGGCGGCACTGGGGGCCGTCGCCGACAGCGACGAGCTCAACCGCGCGCGCAGCGCAGCCGAGCGCGATCGCGATCGTGCGCTCGAGCAGCGTGACGAGGCCGCCCAGGACCGCGCCGCCGCCGTCCGCACCCGCGCCCGGATGCAGCGCCAGCACGACGAGGCGGCCACGGCGCGCGAAGCCGCCGAGTCCGAGCTCGAGACGGCGATCGGCGAGCGCGACGAGGCGCGCGCACGGCGCGACGAGGTGCTCGTCGCCTACCACGCGCTGCAGCGCCACGTCCGCAGCGAGCGCGCCGACGCCGATCGGATGAAGCGGACCGAGCCGATGCCCGCGGCTCCCGACGATCAGACCGAACCGTTGCCGAAGGCCGCGGAGATCGAGCCGCCGCCAACCGACGTCGACTCCGATGCGCCGATCGGCGTTCGCACGGTCCCGGCCGCGCGCGGCATGCTCGCCGAGCTTCAGCGCCCCGAGCCGGCGCGCAAGTTCGTCGTGTCGAAGTTCGACCTGTGGGCCGTGCGCGTGCTCGGCTCGGTTGCGGCGGCCTGCTTCATCCTGCTGCTCGTCAGCCTCGTCCGCGTCTTCATCTAGGCTGCGCGCCGGCGCAGCTCGACGACTTCGGCCTCCGGCGGCCGCAGCGCGCGCCAGATGTCGCGCATCCACATCGCGTTGAGCGTCAGCAGCGCGCCCACGAGACCGAGGACGAAGCTCACGAGCAGCACCGAGAGGATGATCGGCCGCGGGGTCGAGAGCTCGGCGCGCGCGACCGCCTGCGGATCGCGGTACAGCGGGGTTGCCTTGAAGGCCTCCCGTGCCACCGAGAACGCCGGCTTGATCTTGCCGTCGTAGGAGATGAGCCCCTTGTTGTGGATCGCGTCGCGCACGTCGGGATGGGCGCCGCCGTCCCAATCGGGCTTGACGGCGAACTCGCGCGCGGTCCAGTAGATCGCGCCGTTCATGAAGCCGAGCCGGTTGACGATGTCGAGGTAGCGCTTGACGTACTCGGCCTGGAAGGCGTAGGTCTGCTTGACGTTCGCCGGTCCCTGCTCGGTCGCCTCGGCGCCGAACTCCGTGATCACGAGCGCGTGGCGCGGGTACTTCTCGTTCATCGCGCGCAGGTACGGCGCGAGGTCGCCCATGTCGCCCGTCGCGCGCTCGGGCTTGCCCTCGTACCAGCCGTAGTACGAGTTGATCCCGATCATGTCGTAGGCGTCGTACGTGCGCTGCTTGGCGATCCCGGGATAGGAGAGCACGTCGATCGACACCGGCAGCGTCGGATCGAGGTCACGCGCGAGCTGGGCCGCGTTGACCATCCACATCCGCGTCGTGCGGCGCTCGTCGGGCACGGAGGTCAGCTCGTTGGCGGTCGAATGGGTGATGACCGACGGGTGGTTGCGGGCGGCGAGGATCGTGTTGCGCAGGACGTCGAGCTCGTGGGAGCGCTGGCCGGGCGTCTTCAGCTGGCGGTCGCGGTGGTAGACGGGCGCCTGGTTCCAGACGAGGATCCCCTCCTCGTCGAGGCGGTCGAGCAGCCGTTCGTCGAGCAGGTAGTGCGCGCGCGTGACGTTGACGCCCAGCGCCTTGAGCTCGGCGATCGTGTTGTCGATGTCGGCGTCGGTGAGCGCCGGCCCGCGTCCCGGCACGTCCTCCTGAATCGACGCCCCGCGCAGGTCCAGCGCGCGGCCGTTGAGGCGCAGCGTGCCGTCGGTGACCTCGACGGTGCGCAGCCCGACGCGCTCGCTGTCGAGCTGCGCGACGGCATTGCCGGCGCGGGTCGTCACCGTCGCCGCGTACAGCCGCGGCTTCTCGGGTGACCACGTCTTCGCGTCGCGCACGGCGACGTTGAAGCGCACGCGCAGGCGCTCCCCGGGGCGCAGCAGGCGGGGGCGCACCGTCCCGCGCGACACCGTTTCGTCGGGCGAGCGCAGCGCGACCGTGATCGAGGGCCGCTGGGCGGTGCCACTCCAGTTCTCGAGCCAGCCATCGACGAGCACGCTCCAGCGGCAGCCGTCGTCGCCGCAGCGCTTGCGCGGCAGCAGGCCGACGTCGTCGAGCACGAGCGGGCCGCGCGGGACCAGTGACACCGACCGCATGATCCCGCCCCAGTTCCACCACCCCTCGCGCAGCTCGCGCGCGCGGTGGTTGTCGACGCGCAGGAGGAGCGTGTTGGGCTGCCCGGGCCGCAATCCGCTCGCGGGCAGCTCGAACGGCGTGTACGGATCCTGATTGACCCCGATCGGACGGCCGTTGAGCCACGCGCGCGTGACGCGGCGCACCTGCTCGAAGCGCAGCCCCCAGCCCATCCCGGCCGGCGTGCTCGGCCCGACGAAGCCGATCCGGTACCAGCCCACCGTGCCGTAGAAGCCCGCCTCGTCCGGACGCCCGTTGAAGAGGTGCGGCACCGCGACGTCGCGCCAGGCAGCCTCCGCGCGGCCGCTGTGCCAGCCCAGCCGCCCACCCTCGTCGCCCGGGTCGGGCGCGTACTGCCATCCCTGCGTGAGCGGGAGGGGCGCCGGCGGATCGGCGGCCAGCGCCCCCGCCGGAAGTGCGAGCGCGGCGACGAGTGCGAGCATGAGGCCGCGAAGCACCAGACCGTGAATCATGGCGCAAACCTGTATCGCATTGGTCGGTTGTGGAACGCACGCGCCGCGGCCGGGGTCGTGGTGCGGGTTGACGTGGCGCCGCCGCGCGACCTATCCGGCCAGCTTGGCGAGGCGCTCGGAGAGGCGGTTCATGCCGCGCTCGGAGGCCGCTTGCGACGCCCGCGCGCCGTGGAGCGGGGCATCGGCCGGTCGCTCGAGCGCGACCTCGCGCAGCGTCGCGATGTCATGAAAGGCATGCAGCGCAGCGGGGTCGGCCGTCAGCGCGCCGGCCATGCGCGGCGTCATCGCGCCCGGGCGTCCCGCCGCGGCGATGACGCCCTCGAGCGTCTCGTGCTCGCGCAGCAGGTCGCGTGCGGTCTTGGCGCCGATGCCCTTCGCGCCCGGCAGCCCGTCGGACGGATCGCCGCGCAGCGCGATGAAGTCCGGCACCTGCGCGGGCTCGACGCCGTAGCGCTCGCGCACCTCTGCGGGTCCGATCTCCTCGGGCCCGTCCTTGCCACCGCGCGGGAACAGGACCCGCACATGATCTGAGACGCACTGGAACATGTCGCGGTCGCCGGTGAACAGCAGCGTCTCGCCGCCGGCTGCCTCCTCCACCCGCGCGAGCGACCCGAGCAGATCGTCGGCCTCGAGCTCGTCGTCGCAGATGCTCGTCCACCCGAAGGCCGCGAAGAAGCCCGGAGCCTCCCGCCACTGGCGCTCGAGATCGTCGGGCATCGGCGGTCGGTCGGCGTGGTAGGGCGCGTAGAGCTCGGCGCGATAGGCGGCCTTCTCGGCGCCCCAGCACAGGACGACCGCGCGCGGCGCGTAGCGCTCGACGACGAAGAGGACCAGGTTCGTCGTCCCGAGCAGGGCATTCACGGGGCGCCCGTCGCCGTCGGTGATGCTCGACGGCAGCGCGAAGAACGCGCGATACAGCAGCGACGGGGCGTCGACGGCGAGCAGCGGGGCGGCCATGGATCGCACAGCCTAAGCTCCGCCCCCATGGTCACGATCAACGGCATCAGCGAGCTGCGTGCGAAGGCCGGCGAGGAGCTCGGCGTCAGCGACTGGCATGAGGTGACCCAGGAGTCCGTCGACGAGTTCGCGCGGGTGAGCGGCGATGACCAGTGGATCCACGTCGATCCCGAGCGCGCGCGGCAGACGCCGTTCGGCGGCACGATCGCGCACGGCTACTACACGCTGTCGCTGCATCCGATGTTCGCCAAGCAGCTCGTGAGCTTCGAGGGCTTCGCGTTCGCCGTGAACTACGGCCTGAACAAGGTGCGCTTTCCGGCACCGCTGCCGGTGGGCAACCGCGTGCGCATGCGGATGACGCTCGCCGAGGTGCAGGACGTCCTCGGCGGCGCACAGATCACGATCGTGCTGAGCTTCGAAGGCGAGGGCGCGCTCAAGCCCGTCTGCGTCGCCGAGCAGCTGACGCGCGTCTACACGCGCTGACTCAGCGGACGCGCACCGGCGGACCGGCCTCGCCGCGGTAGCCGACCCGGTAGAGCCCCGGCTCGGACACGTCGGCGCGGTAGCGCCCGCCCGCGCGGATCGCGGTTTGGACGACGGTCACCCACGAGCCGCCGCTGCGGCGCTGGACCGTTGCCACGCCGCCCTTCAC
>JALZJA010000629.1 GCA_030860005.1 Actinomycetota bacterium | reverse complement strand
CGTCGCCCCTGATTCGCCACGATCGCCGCGGTCGCACCGATCACGCCGTTGAGGTTTGCCCGCGTATACCGGGCAAGCCTCAACCGACTGATCCTGATCGTCCGCCACTGCCGCTCCCGCACGCAAGTGAGGTGTATCTGAGTCTTTGATAGAGCGGCCGGGGTTTCTGATCGCATCGGTCGCGGGGTCGCGGTTGGTGGTTGGTGTCGTCGTGGTCGGTGCTGCGGGCAGCGGCGGGTAGCTGCGCGGGCACGCCGAGTCAAGCGCTTCGCGCTCGGCCCTTCGGGCCGCCCTGCGGGTGACAGCGGCGTGCCGCGCGCCGCTGGACGGCGGTGAGGTCAGGGGGCAGAGCCCCGGACGATCATTAGAGGCTGCGAGCCGGTGAGCGTGGGCGGTCATCGCGGTCTCCGATTGTGCTCGATCCGTTGGGCGCGCGCGCGGCGCAGGCCGCCGTGGCGGGCGCGGCGGATCTGCGGGCCGCGCCCATGGTGTTCGTCGTCGGGGGTGACGTAGCCGATCGCGGCGTGCAGGCGGACGGTGTTGTAATCGCGCCTGACACGGGCGAGCTCTTGGTCGAGCGCCGCTGGGTCGCGGATGTCGAGCAGGTGCGGCCAGTCGCCCTTGAGATGGCCGAAGAAGCTCTCGACGTGCGCCTGGTCGGTCGGGGTGCCGGGCCGGCCGTGGTGCTGGGCGATCGTCATCAGCGCCATGAACTGCCTGGTGTCGGCGGCCGTCATCTCAGCGCCGTTGTCTGACCACGCGACGAGGATCGGCCCGTCCTCGGCGGCCGGCAGACCGCGGTTGTCGAGCAGGCCCTGCTCCTCGAGCGCGCGGGCGAACAGCAGCTGCGCCTGTGTCGAGGACTGCTCGACCGACAGCAGGCATCCGATCCAGTAGCGCGTGACGACGTCGACGATCGCGTAGGCGACCCGGCGCGCGCGCGGGAAGTGCGAGGCGTCCCAGATCCAGATGCGGTTGCGCTCCCACGCCACCTCGGGGAACGGCGGCTTGGGCGCCAGCCGCCTGGCCGGCTCGCCCGGCAGCCCGATGCGGTGCTTGAGCGCGACGCGCAGCAGCGTTGACGGCGAGACGAACACGCTGCCGGTGTACGAGCCGCGGTGCGCGAGCTTGCGATGCGAGCGATCAACCCAGCCCCATTCGTCGATCAGCTGGAGGATCGCGTCCTCCTCCCACGCTAACAGGCGGTGCACCGGGTTGCCGCCCGGCGCACGATCCTCCAGCGTGCCGTGCTCGCGCAGCCGCGCGCGCCAGCGATGCCCGCGCACGTCGGCGAGCCCCAGCACCATGCACGCGCGGACGTGCGGCCAGCCGGCCGCGACCGCGCCGTCGATCAGGCCCAGCAGCTCGAGCTTGTCGCCGGCGCTCACACGCGCGGGGACCGGGCCAAAGAGCCCGAGCGCTGCCTTCCCCGGTGCAGCGACAGCTCGACCGCGAGCTCCTTGAGCGCCTCCGAGAGGCGCTCGTTCTCCTGCTGGCAAGCGTCCAGCTCGACCTGCTCGGGCGACAGCACCCGGCCCGGCTTGGAAGCCGCGAACGCCGCCAGCGCCGCGTCCTTCGCAAGCCGCCGCAGCCGGATCACGACCGACACGTCGACAGCGTACTTGCGGGCCGCGTCCGCCTGCGTCAACTCCTGCGCGGTGACCTCCAAAAACAGCTCCCACTTCTCCTCCGGCGACAGCTGCCTGCGCCGCCGTCGCATTCCATCCTGCATGATTCAGACCTCCTCGGTCAGGCGCCCCGAAGCATCCCAGGATGCGGTTAGAAATCAGGCTTGGCTCTATCGCGAAATCAGACGCAAACCACCAGTTCGCGGGCGGCGGCGACGGCGATGATCGTGCGTCGCTTGCCGCGCGCTTCCAGACGCGTCCAGGTGCGATGTAGGCGCCGCTGGGCGCTCCATGAGATCGCGATGGCTTCGGCGGGCTGGCCGTCTTGGCGATCATGCAACGCGCGCCCGATGGCGGGTCGCTTGCGGTAGTGCCAGGCGGCCTCGACGAGCAGCCTGCGAGCTTGTCCGGAGCCGGTCTTCGTGATCGACCCTTGGCGGCGCTTCTCGCCGGTCGTGGCCTCCGAGGGCACCAGCAGATTTGGCGAGCCTCTCGATCAGCGCCTCGCAGGCGCGCGCCTTCGTCGCGCCTTTCGCGCCGCGAGCTTTCCCCTCGGGCGCCGGCGTCCACGCGACCTAACCTACCCAAACCGTAAGCGTGCGGCAACGAGCGGCGGCTCGCTATGCGGGTGTGACCAGCAGATCCGCTTGCGCAATCTGCACAGGCGGATCCGCCGCGCCGGTATCCCAAACGGCTACCTCTACCTGGAGTCTTGCTGAGCGGACCGTTGCCGGAACAAACC
>JALZJA010000606.1 GCA_030860005.1 Actinomycetota bacterium | reverse complement strand
ATCCACGAGTACGCGACGACGATGCTGCACGCCAAGACCATGGTCGTCGACGGCGTCTGGGCGACGGTCGGCTCGGTGAACTTCGACAACCGCTCCTTCCAGCTCCAGGACGAGGCGACGCTCTGCGTGCAGTCCACGGACTTCGCCGCCGAGCTCACGCGGCAGTTCGAGGAGGATCTCGAAAGCGCCGACGCGATCGAGCCGGGGCGCTGGCGCGATCGCCCGCTCCACCACCGTCTCCAGGAGCAGGCGATGGCGCTCGTGCGACGAGAGATCTAGTCGCTCAGAGCGCGCTCGACGAGCGCCATGACGCCTTCGCGTGAGCCCGCGGAGGCGTAGAAGCGGGCCGTGTGGCAGAAGATCGCGTCGGGGACGCCCGTGGCCGCCGCGAGGTCGGTGCCGCTCAAGCCCGCCCACTCGGCCGGGAGGTCCCGCCGGTTGCCGAAGCCGCCGAGATCGCGCGGAACGGCCTGCAGGCCCCAGCCGTCGGACTTCGGGTAGACGACGAAGAGCGCCTCGGGCGCCTGGATGACCACGGACTCCCGCCACGGCATGTTGCCCTCGAGCTCGATGACCCTCGGGTCGCGCGCGCGGGCGATCGCGTCGCGCACGAGCTGCCGCGCGCGCTGGAAGGCGGCCGCGCCGGCGAGCTCGCGCTCCAGGATCTCGGTGGCCAGCCTGACCGCCGTGGCGAAGCGCTCGTCCTCCTCGGCCGGGGTGAGCTCCTCGTCCCACGCCGGGTTGAGCGCCGCGACGACGCCGCTGACGGTCATCGGCCGCACGTCGCCGACGAGCGGCTGCACGATCGTCTGCCCCGTGTCGTTGGCGTCGACGCCCTGCACGAGGCGCTCGTCGATCGCTCCCGCGGCCTCCTCGCCCCCGGCGAGCGCGACGCCGTGCTCGCGCCACACCAGGCCGAAGCTCGCGTAGCGGATGCCGTTGGCGCGCTCGCCGGCGCCACCCCTCTGGTGATGGTCGAAGTCCCCCGCGCCCGCGTCACAGCGCCCACCGACGTCGACGCGGACGTCCGCTCCGGCGATCAGCGCCTCGTCCCGAGTGCGCACGACGTCGAGCTCGCCGAGGGCCAGACCGAGGGTGGCGACCGCCAAGACGTCGTCGGCGTGGAAGTTCCCGGGGTGCGTGGCGACCAGCATGGGGTCCAGGCTAGGCGACTTCCGCCCCGCCCACGGCCCAGGAGACCCTCATCCGCCGCAGCCCAGGAGGGCCAGCGTCCATCGTCTGCGCTCGCGACCTCGCCGCTACGCGCAGACCGGCTCGCGCTCCACCGGCGTGGCGCTGGAGCGAAGCGTTCGCATCGGGCTCTCGCGCGGAAGTCGGCGCGGTTGTCGGTGACAAAGACGAAGTCCTCCGCGGTCACCGTGGGCGCTAGCTGCGGATCCTTGCGGCCGAGTAGCGCGCGGTCGCGGTTGCAGGTGGCCTGCAGCCCGAACTGGCCTGCCACCTGCACCAGCGTGTGCGATAGGTCCTCATCGAACCAGAGCTTCACGCGGGCTGCCCGAGCGTCCTCGGGCGACCGCGTCGCGGGTGGGTCCGAGCGTACTTGACCGCGACCGTTCGCGCCTCGTGTGGGATGTGCGGGAAGTCCTCGTCGAGGAGCTGGTCGCTCTCGCCGTGGGCCACGCGCTCGGCGAGCATGTAGACGCCGACCCGGGAGCCCCTGATGGTCGGCTCGCCGCCGCGGATGTCCGGGTCGCTGGTGATCCACTTGTCCCGCAGGCGCGCGTAGCGTGCGGCGTCGCGGCCGGCCTGTTCGGCGATGTCGATGCGCTGGACGACCAGCGCCGGGCTGAGCTGCAGTCGTCGTGAGCGCGGTGTTGTCCACAGCCAGTCGCGGACGCGCCGCTTCTGATCGACCGGCAGCTCGCTGAGGAACGGCAGCATCACCAGCGTGACGACATCGCGGGTCTCGATGAACGACTGCGACTCGATGTTGCGGTCGGGGACGATCTGCTTGTCGATGGCGTTCTTGACCGCTCCGAGCGGCAGGCCGCTCAGCTCGGCGGCTTCCTGGCGTGTGATGAAGGTCGAGGGCATCAGCGGTAAGTCCGTAGCGGACGCAACCGACTTTAGCGTACGGTTGGGGGAGTAGTCGGTCATGCGGCTCACCGCGAGCGTCGTGAGTGCGACGAGATGGCGCGGGGTGAAGGCGTCCCGTACCGCTCCAAGCCGTACGCGGGTGCGCTCGGTCAGCGCATTGGGGATGCTGAACGTCGGCGACCGCGTGCGCATCAACCACCATGCCCGTCCGCGCTCCCTGCACGGCGTTCAGGGCACGATCCTCGAGCTCGACGAGCGCACCGCCA
>JALZJA010000592.1 GCA_030860005.1 Actinomycetota bacterium | reverse complement strand
TTGATGCAGGTGAAGACCGGCGTGTCGCGCAGCGTGTAGCGCGAGGACTCGGTCGTGCGCAGCCGCTGGACGAGATCTCCGAACGCGGCCGCGTCGTCGGTCTCGAAGGCGACGACGAACTCCTGGTCGTCCAGCCCGAACGAGTAGGACGTGTTGAGGTCGATCTGCGGGTACTCGCGGCCGAGATCGATGTGCTCCTGCATGATCCGGTAGCGCTCGCCGGCGTCGAGCGCGTACCAGGCGCGCGTCTTGACGAACGGGTACACGAAGAGGTACTTCCCGTGCGCGGGGCGAACTTCCAGGCGTGACTCGTCGGAGTACTCCGACGGCTTCGTCATCGCCAGGAACGAATACGGGATCTGAGACCACTTCATGAGCCCGCTCTGCGCCAGGACAACGTGGAACTCATGGATGCGGTCTAGATTCTGTGCCTGGGACAGCAGCATCAGGTCGGTGTCGCCGCGGGTCCCGACGGTCGAGAACGCGCGCAGCAGGTGCCCGTCGGCGAAATCGGCGCAGGCGGCGGCGAACTCGCGCTTGTCGGCAGCCCGGGCGTCGTCGTCCAGGCGCCGCCAGGCCGGGTCGAGCTTGAGAAAGGTGTACTTGACGAAGTGACGCGTACGCACGAATGGACAGGATAGAGCGGGTGAATCTCCTCCACCTTGCCTCGGTGACGCGGCTGGCTGTCGCGGCGCTGGTGCTGATGGTCGGCGGGCTCATCGTCAGCGCGACCGCCGATGCGCGTGCGCCGCGCGTCGTGCTGGCGTTCCTGCCGACCGGCGGTGACGACAACCCCGCGCCCGTGCTCGAGCGCTTCGCCGAGCGCGAGCAGCTCGCGCTCGGCATGATCAGCGCGACCCAGGGGCGCTACTCGCGCGAGCAGATGGTGCTCGACATCGGCGCGGGCTCGCGTACGTCTGTCAACGTGTACGACCCCACGCAGGTGCCGCGGCTCGAGCTCGTGCCCGGCGGCGACGGCAGCGGCTTCATCTTCGGTTGGAGCAAGGCGCTGAAGCGCGCCGAGACGGCGCTGGCGGAGATCGAGCCCGGCCTGCTGGCGGACACGATTCCGGGGCGCGCGGGGTACGCGGGCATCCGCGGCCGCACCCACACCGAAGCGGCTGCTGCGGCCGATCGCGACGGGAACATCGCGACGGTCTCGCTCGTCCGCTCGACCGAGCTCGCAGGCCGTGTGCGCACCCTGCTGCGTCGTCACAGGTTCGTGGTGACGGGCCTGCCGACGGCGGCCAAGGGCGACGCCGTCCTCGATCGCCTGCTGCGCGAGCGCCGCCGTGGCGACCTGCTCATCGTCGTGCAGACGCCGCCGCGGGCGTTCGTGCCCCAGCTCCTGCCGGTCGCCGCGGCGGGCCTGCGGAGCAACGGCGCGCTGACCTCGGCGACGACGAGGCTCGAGGGCATCGTCGCCGGCATCGACATCCCGCCGACGGTCTGGGACCGGCTTGGCGTGCGCGCGCCCGACGGCGTCAAGGGCCAGAGGATGCGCGCGGAGGGCGTGCGCGACGAGGTGGCGCTCAAGACGCTCGAGGCCCGCCTGCGAGTGGTCAGCGAGCGCAGGAACCCGACGCTCGCGGCGCTCACGCTCACCTGGCTCGCGCTCACGCTGACGCTCGGGCTGATCGCCGACCGGCGCGGGATCCGAGCGGCGATGCGAATCGGCGCGCTCGCCATCTTCTGGGTCCCGGCGATGCTGCTGGCGACCGGCGCCTTCGCCCCGAGCCGCCTCGCGGAGATCGCCATCATCGTCGTCGGCTGCTTTGCGCTCGGCGCGCTGACCGACCGCTTCGTGCGCTGGCCGCGCGGGCCGCTCCTGCCGGCGGCGGTCGCGCTCACCGCGTACGCGGTCGACCTCATCTTCGGCTCGCCGCTCATCATTCGCTCGCTGCTCGGGGTCAACCCGCGCTCGGGCGCGCGCTTCTATGGCCTGGGCAACGAGCTCGAGGCGACGCTCACGGTCCTGCTGCTCATCGCCCTGGGAGCCCTGCTGTGGGGACGCGGACGCTCGCGCCGCAGCGCGGCAGCGTTCGCCGCCGCGGGGCTCGTGTACTGCGTGTTCGTCGGCGCGGGCCGGCTCGGGGCGGACGTCGGCGGCGTCATCACCATCGGCGCCGGCATCGCTGCCGCGACCGTGCTGATGCTGCCGGGAACACCGTCGCGTCGCACGCTGATCATCGCCGCGCTCGCGCCCGTCGCCGGGCTCTTCGGGCTCGCGGCGCTCGACCTCGTGACCGGCGGCAACGGGCACTTCACGCGCACGGTCCTGCAGGCCGACAGCGCCGGTTCCCTGCGCGACATCGTCGAGCGCCGCTACACGCTGGCCTTCAACAACCTCGCAAGGGGCGCGATGCCGCTGCTTGCGCTCATCGCCTTGCTGTCCGCCGCCTATGCCCTGCGCTACCGCGACCGGATCTACGCGCCGCTGCGCGGCTCGCCGTCGTGGACCGCCGCGCTCATCGGTGGGCTGACCGCGTCGGTGATCGGCGCGCTGTTCAACGATTCCGGCCCGATCCTGCTCGCGTTCGGCGTGTTCGTGCTGGCCTGCGCGACGGCCTACATCCGCGGAGATCCAGCGCTCGCACGCGAGGCCTGACGGTTGCCGTCAGGGTTTGCGCCGCCATCAGGCGGCGGTCCCGCCAGAGGAGCGCTGCCCGATTCTCTTGCTCCGTGGATCAGCCCATTAGGATGCCCGGATGCGCATCGCGCTGGTGTCCCCGTACTCGTGGACGTACCCAGGGGGGGTGACGCGGCACATCGAGGCTCTCGCGGAGCAGTACCTGGCCGCGGGCCACGACGTACGCGTGCTGGCCCCGGTCGATCCCGACGACCGCCTCGCCGTCCGCCTGCACCGCGGGGCGAAGCCGGCAGCGCGCGAACTGCCCGAGTACGTCGTGCCGCTGGGCCGCACGCTCGGCTTCCCGTCCAACGGCGCGGTGTCGAACCTCGCCTACCACCCGTTCGGGGTGACCGCGCTGCGCCGGGAGCTGCGCAGCGGCGGCTTCGACGTCCTCCACATCCATGAGCCGGTCGCGCCGGTCGCCGGGTGGGACGCGCTGACCTCAGTCGACGCGCCGCTCGTCGGGACGTTTCATTGCTACTCGGAGAACGTCTTCTCCAACAACCTCGCGAACGTCATGGGCGCGCGGCGCCGGCTCAACCGGCTGCACGTGCGGATCGCCGTCTCGGAGGCCGCGGCCTGGACCGGGCGGCGGTTCTTCGGCGGCAGCTACCGGATCATCCCCAACGGCGTGGACGTCCCGGCGCCGGCGCAACCGCAGCGCTCGCCCGACCAACCACTACAGATCGCGTTCATCGGCCAGGCCGTCGAGCGCAAGGGCCTGCCCGTGTTGCTGCGCGCCTTCGAGGCGCTGCGCGAGCACGTGCCGGTCACGCTGCGCGTCGTCGGCGTGAGCGACGAGGAGCTCCAGCCGCTGATGCTCGACCGCCGCGGCGTCATCGCGATGGGCAAGTGCAGCGACGACGACAAGCGCGCGGTGCTCCAGCAGGCAGACGTGCTGTGTGCCCCCTCGCTCGGCGGCGAGAGCTTCGGCATGGTGCTCACCGAGGCGTTCGCGGCCGGAACGCCGGTCGTCGCCTCGGACATCGCCGGCTACCGCGACGTCGTCAGCGACGGCGTGGACGGCCTGCTCGTGCCGCGCGGCGATGCCACCGCGCTCGCCGAGCGCCTGCGCGACGTCGCGCTGGACCGGCCGCGGATCGCACAGCTCGCCGGCGCCGCGAGACGCTCGGCGCAGCGCTACTCCTGGCCGACCGTGGCGAGTGCCGTCCTCGAGTCCTACGACGACGCGATCGCGCTGCGGCGGCCCGACGGAACGCGCGAGACCATCTCCGCCCGCCTGGGCTTCACTCCCGCCGACGGCGAGCGCGTCCCGGCCAAGCGCCTGCCGACGCTCGAGCCCGTGGCACTCGCGGGCACGGTGCGGCCCGAGCTCAAGCTCGCGCGGCGTGGCGCGTTCATCGCGCTCGGCCTGGCGGTCGTGGCGCTCGCCGTCGTGGCGGTGCAGCGGATCGGCGTGGAGCGGATCGGCGACTCGCTGCTCGCTGCCACGCCGGCCTGGGTGCTGTTCGCGCTCGGGCTCATGTGCTTGTCGATGGTGCTGCGCGGCCTGGCGTGGCACGCGATCCTGCGCGCGGCATTGCCGCTTGCGCGCGTGCGGCTGATCGATGCCC
>JALZJA010000589.1 GCA_030860005.1 Actinomycetota bacterium | reverse complement strand
ACGTGCAAGTACTGCAGCACCGCCAGCACCCGCCGGTGACCGTCCTCGGCGGCGGTGAGCCCGAGCTTGGAGAAGATGCTCGTGACGTGCTTCTCGATCGCGCGCTCGGTGACGACGAGCTCGCGGGCGACGGCGTGGTTCGAGCGCCCCTCGGCCATGAGCGCGAGGACCTCGCGCTCGCGCGGCGTGAGTCGGTCCAGCGGGTCGTGGGCGCGGCGGCGGCCGAGCAGCTGGGCGACCACCTCGGGGTCGAGCACGGAACCGCCCGCGTGCACGCGGCGCAGCGCGTCGAGGAACGCGTCGATGTCGGCGACGCGGTCCTTGAGCAGGTAGCCGACGCCCTCGGCGCTGGTCTGGAGGAGCTCGAGCGCGTAGCCCTCGTCGATGTACTGCGACAGCACCATGAGGCCGATCTCTGGCATCTCGCTGCGGATCTGCTGGGCGGCGCGCAGGCCCTCGTCGGTCTGGGTCGGCGGCATGCGGATGTCCGTGACGGCCACGTCGGGATGGTGCGCGCGCACCTTGCGCAGCAGGTCCTCGGCATCGCTGCATTGCCCGACGACCTCAAAGCCGGCGTCCTCGAGCAGCCGCGCGAGCCCGGCTCTCAACAGGACGGAGTCATCGGCGATCACGACGCGCATGCGCGTAATGTCGCACTCCAGGCGGTCGTGCGCGCAGGGAGTTACCCGAGCAGCCGGTCGAGCGCGGCGCCGCACACGTCGTGCTTGGCGAGGAAGCCGCACGCGCCGCAGTTCACCGCGCGGTCGGGATACAGGGGGTCGTCGGAGCTCGAGGTGATGATGATCGCCGGGCGGTAGCCGTTGGAGCTCAGCAGCGCGGCGCAGTCGAAGCCGTCGACGTCGGGGAGGCGCACGTCGAGCAGCACGACGTCTGGATGCAGCGACCGCACGGCTGCGATGCCCGTGGAGGCGTCGGCGGCCTCGGCGATGACGTTCCAGCCGTCGGCTTCGAGCAGCGCCCGTGCCGACGTCCGGAAAGCCGCGTGGTCGTCGACGATGAGGACGGTGCGGGACATAGTGTGATGTTGGACACACGCCGTCGGGGTCGCAATACGGGTGGCAGGCACCTCCCGTGCGGTGAACCGAACCTTCGGACGCCTGCTGACCCCATCGTGCCGGGTCCCGGCGAGTCGGGCCGCGCCGACAAGGCGATCTTCGATCATTATCCGCGCCACGCCGAGGAGAGCGTGCTCGTTCAAACGACCTCTCAGAGCACGCGCGCCGCGAGCTTCAAGGCCGCGGTGCGCGACATCGAGACGCGCCTGGCGGGCGTCAAGCACGTGAGCAAGATCGAGAGCCCGTACGCAGCCGAGCATGCGGGCCAGATCTCCAAGGACGGTCGTTCCGCGCTCGTCGACTTTCAGCTCGCGGGCGAGTTCGACGCCGCCGAGAAGCGCGTCGACGGGCCGCTGAAGGCCGTCGCCGCCGCGCAGGGCGCACATCCCGACCTGCGCATAGAGCAGTTCGGCGACGCCAGTGCAGGCAAGGCGCTGAGCAAGCTCTTCGAGGACGACTTCAAGAAGGCGGAGACGCTGTCGCTGCCGATCACGCTGCTCATCCTCATCGTGGCGTTCGGCTCGCTCGTCGCGGCCGGCGTGCCGTTGGCGCTCGCGCTGTCCGCCGTCGCGGGCACGATCGGGCTCACCTCGCTGCTCAGCCAGGCGGTGCCGGTCGACGAGGCGATCTCGTCGGTGATCCTGCTCATCGGCCTTGCGGTCGGCGTGGACTACGCGCTGTTCTATCTGCGTCGAGAACGCGAGGAACGCGCGGCGGGCCGCAGTCCCGAAGCGGCGCTCGACGCCGCTGCGGCGACATCCGGGCGCGCGGTGCTCATCTCCGGCTTCACCGTCATGGTGGCGATGGCCGGGATGTTCTTCACCCGGCAGCCAGACGTTCTCGTCGTTTGCGATGGGCACGATCGTCGTCGTCGCGGTGGCGATGGCCGGCTCGGTCACGGTACTGCCGGCGCTGCTGTCCAAGCTCGGCGATCGCGTCGAGAGGGGGCGCATCCCGTTCCTGCACCGGCTGCGCTCGCGTAATGGCGAATCGCGCTTCTGGGGCGCGATACTCGACCGCGTCCTTGCGCGGCCGAAGATCTCGGCGCTGCTGGCGACCGCCGTGCTGATCGTGCTCGCGCTGCCGGCGCTGTCGTTGAAGACCGGCGTGCCGGGAACCGACACGCTGCCGCGCAGCCTGCCCGTGATGCAGAGCTTCGATCGGATCGAGAAGGCGTTCCCGGGTGCCCCGTTGCCCGCGGTCATCGCCGTCGAGGCCGATGATATGACGGTCCCGGCTCATCCCGGCGACGCTCGGCCGTGTCGACGGGGTCGAGGCGAACGTCTCCGGTCCACCGGGGCGATCACGTCATGGCTGGCGCTGTTCCTGTTCGTGATCCTGTTCGGGCTGTCGATGGACTACCACGTGTTCATCCTCAGCCGCATCCGCGAGGCGTTCGACAGCGGCATGAAGACCGAGGACGCCGTCTCGCACGCCATCAAGAGCACGGCCGGCGTCGTCACAAGCGCCGCGGTCGTGATGGTGGCGGTGTTCGCGATCTTCGCGACGCTGAGCGCCGTCGAGTTCAAGCAGATGGGCGTCCGCCTGGCCGTCGCCGTCCTGATCGACGCGACCGTCGTGCGGGCCGTCCTGCTGCCCGCGACGATGAAGCTCCTGGGTGATTGGAACTGGTATCTGCCGCACAAGCTGCAGCGGATTCCGCGGATCGTTCACGAGCCATCGCTGGAGACGTAGCGCATCCCCTCGTTTGCCGCTCGGGGCCTGGGTACAGTTTCCCAGGCCCCGAGGGGGCGAACGCGTGCTGCGACACAAGCT
>JALZJA010000561.1 GCA_030860005.1 Actinomycetota bacterium | reverse complement strand
CCGCCGGCTCAGTACCCGTTGAAGTCCCCGCCGGTGACCCTCAGCGCGTCGTCGATCTCCTGCTTGGCCCGCTCGCGCGAGCGCAGGACGCTCGAGTTGATCCAGCCCGTGACGCCGGCCGGACAGTACTGCGCCTTGACGACCGTCACGCACGAGTAGGCGCGGCAGCAGCCCGTCGAGTTGGGATCGGCGGTCTCCTTCGGACAGTCGCGCGACGGGTTGTGCAGCGTGCACTTGTAGCAGTGGCGCCGCACGATGTCGCCCGGCACGAGCCAGAAGATCGTCGTGCTGTCGGCCTGGAACTTGAGGTTGTAGCGCTCGTGCGAGAGGTCGTGAAGTAGCGGGTGGTCGTCGATGTTCTTCTGGACGCCGACCTCGTAGACGCGCGGGTCGCGGCACGTGCCGAGCCGGGTCTTGCCGCCGTTGCACCTGAAGCCGGGATCGTCGGGATAGGCGATCTTGCGGCACTGTGTCTTGAAGCGCGACGTGGGGTTGTCGCCGGCGCGGCAGTCGAAGTCCAGGTCGGCCGGCCCGCAGATCGCGCGCTGGTAGTCGAAGTAGCGCTCCGTGTACTCGATGCCGGCGACCGACTGCGCGATCCAGCCGCCCTTGTTCCAGGTCCCCGAGTCCTGGCGCGGACCGGGATAGCCCCATAGGAAGCCCTTGCCGGCGCCCCGTCCCGGCCGCATCGGTGGCGCCGGGCAGTCGTTCTTGACCCCGCCGTGCTTGTCGCTCTGTCGCGCGCTCTGGCGCCCGAACACGCCGCCGATGCGGATCACACAGGGATCGCCGTTCTTGTAGATGATCGGCGCGTCCGGCTCGGGGCCCTTGCGCACGGCGACGCCCTCGTAGCCCACGGGCAGCAGCTCGGCCGGTTCGGAGCGCACGACCCGCCACGGCTCGTAGCAGACATGAATGCGACCGCGGCTCAGGCCGCAGACGCGGGGCACGCCGTCGGGCACCTTCGCGGCCGCATCGTCCTTCGAGCCGCCGCAGCCGATGAGCGCGATGCCGACTCCTCCCAGCGCCGCCTCGCCGATGAGCGTGCGGCGCGTCATCGCGCCCGCGGCGAGCCGGTCGCCCGCCTGGCGCACGAGATCGTCGAAGGTCACGCTCCGCGCCCGTCCACGCGCAGGATGTCGAGCGCCGGCGCGCCCTCGACGCCCCATGCCGGCACGGCGCGCCCCCAGTCCGTATCGCGCATCGAGCCGGGGCCTGCGATGAGGACGGCCCCGGCGGCGACGTTCGCCGCCTCGCGCAGGTGATCGATGGTCTCGGGAGCTCCGAGCGCCGCGACGAACCCCTCGCGCGCGATCGCGACGAGCGCGGGCAGACCGTCCGGCACGAGCTCGGGCGGGACGTCCTGCACCGCGACGGACACCGCCCGCCGCGCGACATCCACGGCAGCGACGTGCTCCGCCGCCGCGCGACGCTCCAGCGCGACGACGCTCACGACCGCGACATCCGCTCGCTCCCGCGCCACGGCCTCGAGCGCCTCCTCGATGTCCGCGCAGCTCGAGCATCCGGGAGCGTGAACGGCGAGCAGCGCCGGGCGCTCCTGCTCGCCGCC
The DNA here is from genome assembly GCA_030860005.1 of Actinomycetota bacterium. Taxonomy (GTDB): domain Bacteria; phylum Actinomycetota; class Thermoleophilia; order Solirubrobacterales; family Solirubrobacteraceae; genus CADCVQ01. The sequence goes on along the minus strand of JALZJA010000561.1, from coordinate 541 downwards.
AACGGCGACCGTCGCGCCGCCCGCTCCCGGGAGGGGCAGCTCGACACGCTCGACGACGTCATAGAGGCGCGGGCCCGCGCAAGCGGCAGGCGCGGCGGCACTTCCGCCCTCCACCCGCGCGCGCAGCTCGCCGACCTGGCGCAGCAGCGTCACGGTGCATGCCGTCAACAGCGCAATGACGGCCCACGCGAACGCGAGCGAGACGATCCAGACCGTGCTCATCGACGGACGGGCCGTCGCACCGGCGCGAGAGCGGCGGCGAGATGCCATGCGCAGGCGCCGCCGAGCGCCACGGTCGCCGCGGCGACGACGTCCGCGAGCGGCTGCGACCAGGCGCCACCGCCGTGCGGAGCGACGACGAACGCCGCGGCAAGCGCGCTCAGGGCGGCGTTGCGCACGAGGCCGCCGGATGGGTGGCGCAGGCCCGAGCCGAAGCAGTTGCACAACGGGATCCGCGGCTGTGACCGCAGCCGCACGAGCGCCCACGAGAACGCGACGAGCACCGCGAGGGTGAGGAGCCCGACCGCGCGCGGCTGCACGC
>JALZJA010000549.1 GCA_030860005.1 Actinomycetota bacterium | reverse complement strand
GTGCTCATCGGCGGGTCCTTTCGGTGGGTGCAGTCGGGTCAGACAAGGCGACGGAACCAGTGCAGGGACAGGAGGCCGCCCGCCGCCAGCAGCGCGAGCGCGCCACCCGCGAAGCCGGCGGTGATCTCGCGCTTCTCGTCGCGCTTGCCCAGGCGCGAGCCGAGCTTCTCGTAGGCGGCGCTCAGCGCGTCGGAGTTCTCCGCGGAGAAGGCCTCGCCGCCGGAGGTCCGCGCGATCTCCCGCAGCGACGCGAGGTCGGGCGGGACGGGCCGCGTGACCGTTGCGCCCGTGCGCGGCTTCACCTCGATCGTGCCGGTCGGCGTGCCGAGCGCGACGGTGTAGACCGGGATGCGCAGCCGCTTCGCGCGTTGCGCGATGAGCTCGGGCTGGCGCCCGCGCGTCGACGCCCCGTCGGAGAGCAGGATCACGGCCGCGGGCACGCGCGCGCCGCTCTCGTCGGCCTGTCCTTCGAGCGCGCTCAGCGCGGCGTCGAGCGCCTCGCCCGTTGCCGTGCCGCCGCTCGGGCGCAGCGCCTCGATCGAGGCGCGCACCGCCTCGCGCTCGGTCGTCGGCGTCTGCAGCGTGCTCGCCGAGTGGTTGAACGCGACGAGGCCCACGCGGATGGCGCCCGGCACGTCCTCGAGGAAGCTGTTCACGGCCGCTCGCGCCGCCTGCAGGCGGTTCGGCGCGACATCGGTCGCCTGCATCGAGCCGGAGTAGTCGGTCACGAGCATGATCGAGGCGCGCTCCACGTCGACGGCCACGGTCGTCTGCGGCCGGGCGAGCGCGACCACGAGGACCGCGAGCGCGATCGCGTAGATGACAAGCGGCACGTGCCGGCGCCAGCCGGGCGTCCGGGGCGCGACCGAGCCGGCGACCGCAGGGGCCGCGAACGCCGCCGCCGCGACCCGACGCGAGCGCTCGCTGCGCAGGTAGGCGAGGACGGCGAGCGGCACGAGCGCCAGCCCGAGCAGGAGCAGCGGCTCGGCGAAGCTCACGGCGTGCCTCGGGGTCGGGTTCCGAGCCTCACGCGCAGCGTCTGCGTCAAGCCGCCGCGCTGCACCACGATCTCCACGCTCTCCCCGGGGTCGCGACTCTCGACCGCCGCGCCGACGTCCTCCTTGGAGCGCACGTCCCGCCCGCCCACGCTGCGGATGACGTCGCCTCGGCGCAGGCCCGCGGTATCCCCGGGTCCGCTCGGCACGACGCTCGCGACGATCGCGCCCGTGTTCGCCAGGAACGTCTTCGTTGCGACGCCGAGATAGGCCCGCCGGATCGCGCCGCCGCGCTGGAGCCGGGGCACGACCTCGCGCATGGTGTCCGAGGAAACGGCGAAGCCGATCCCGACGTTGCCGCCGGTCGTCGTCGCGATCTGCGAGTTGACGCCGATGACGCGGCCGGCCGAGTCGAGCAGCGGGCCACCGGAGTTCCCCGGGTTGATCGCCGCGTCGGTCTGGATGACGTTGCCGATCCTGAAGTTGTTCGGAGCCGGGATCGTGCGCTCGAGGCCCGACACGATTCCCGTCGTCACCGACTGGGGCTGGCCGAACGGATAGCCGATGGCGATCGCGAGGTCACCGACCTGCACCTTGTCCGAATCGGCGAGCGCCAGCCGGGGGCGCCCGTCGACGTCGTCGGCGTCGACCTTCAGCACAGCCAGGTCCGTGGAGGGATCCGTGCCGGCGACTCGCGCGTCGATCGGCCGGGAGTTGTCGTCGAGACGCACCTGCGCGGACTTGGCGCTGCCGACGACGTGGGAGTTCGTGACGATCGTCGCGTCACCCCCTCCGCTGTCGATGAGAAAGCCGGTGCCGCTGGCCGTCGCGGCCCCGCCGCTCACCCGGACGGAGACGACGCTCCTGCGCGCCGCTGCGTAGATCGCGCGCACGGTGCGGCTGCGCTGGTCGGCGGGTGAGGCGCCGGGAACGACGGGCAGCGCGGCCGGCTGGGACGAGTCATCGCCGCCGAGCAGGTCGTTGGCAAGAAAGCCGGCGCCGATGAGCGCGAAGATCGCCATCGCCGCGAGCAGCGCGTTGCGAAGCAAGCCGCGACCGCCGCTCGGCTCGTCGCCGTCGTCGGGATCCTCGGGCGAGCCCAGCGGCGGGAGCGGGCCGATCGGCCTGCGCGGGGCAAGCCAGGGCTGGCCCTCCTCCTCCTCACGCGGATCGGTCCACAGCCGGCCGTTGCTCAAGGACGCGCGCGTGCCGGGGTCGTTGACCATGCAAGGGAACGGTAGGCCCCGGATTTCAAAGTTGCGTAAGTCCGGTGTGGGCGCTGGCTTTGGGCGCTTGCGTAGCACGCGGTTGACGAACAGCATCGATCAATGCTGCTGTTCGTCCCTCAACGCGACCGACGACGGGGCGAACGCCATCACCTCGACCCGGTGCCCGCCCGGGCAGCGCACGAAGCAGCGCGGCGAGCCCCAGTGCTCGGTGCGCGGGTCGGGAGCGAAGCCGGCGTCGCGCAGCGCGTCGAGCGTCGCCT
>JALZJA010000495.1 GCA_030860005.1 Actinomycetota bacterium | reverse complement strand
GCATAGGGCTGCACGCGTGCAGCCGTGCGGCTGTCCTCCAGAGCGGCGCCAAGCCGACCGTCGGCCGCGGCCGCGCGGCTGTCGCTTGTCGCCATCGCGCCAGATAAGGACACGGCGACCGCGCCGGTCGCGACAACCGCGAGCAGCGCCAGCGCGACGCGCGGGAGCCGCGGGCGCGCCGGCTTCGCACGATCGTCGGCGATCGCGGCTTCGTCTCTTCCGCAGAGGATGACCGCCGCGAGCACCATGACCGCGCACGCGATCGCTGCCATCTCCCATACCCACTCGAACGCCGCTGCGGTCAAGAACGCCGCCAGGCCACCGACCGCGGCCGCGATCCAGATCCGCATGCCGGGCGGCCCACGCAGCGATCGGGCGACAGCCGTACCCAGAAGGAACGCAAGCAGGCCGACGAGCAGGACGAAGCCGACGAACCCGGTCTCCGCCAGCGTCTCGAAGTAGAGCGAGTGCGCGTCGCGAACAAAGCCCGGCGCGGTGCCATGGCGTGCCCACCAGAACTCGAACGTGCCCGGCCCGATGCCCTGCCATGGATGCGCCTCGTTGGCGTCCCGCGCGGACTGCCACATCTGGTAGCGGCTGTTGCCGTTGGCCGCCTGCAGACGGCTGAAGACGTTGTCTGCCCCACCCGCCGTGACCGTTCCCACCGGCGCTTTGAACTCCTCCCAGCGGTCGCCGGCGTAGCTGGGAACGCCTGCCGCGACGCCGACGACGCAGACCGCGGCGAGCAGCGCCAGCGCCCCGAGGGCTGTCACCCTCCGGCCCGGCGCCAGCAGCGCCGGTCGCTGCAGATGTCGCGCGGCCAGCCCCATCGCCACCTGCAGCAGCGCGACCCCGCCGCAGACGATCACCGCCAGCCAGATGAGCTCCGTGCCCTGCTGGATCGCCGTGGCCGTCGTCAGACCGTCCTGCAGTGCGTCGCGCTGCGACGCCGCCGACAGCAGGACGACTGATCCCACGCCGGCGACGGCGAGCGTGCCCAGCGCATCCAGGCGCCGGGGCACGAAGGCCAGGAACACGACGATCCCGACTACGAGCGCCAGCGTGCCGCCGCGCGAGATCGTCAGGTAGACGCACAGCGCCGACAGCGGCAGCATCGCCGCGGCGAGCGCCTGCCCGGCGAGCGTGCGCGCAGCCAGCGCGGTGCCGAGCAGCAACGGCACGCCGATCGCGGCAAACGCCGCCAGCGCGTTCCAGTAGTTCAACGGGTAGCTGAGCTTGCGGGCGCTCGTCTGGCCGAGGAACTCGAGGTGATCGTTCGCCGGAAACCACTGCGGGTGCAGCCGGGACGCCACCGCCAGCAGCGTCACGAACCCGATCGCGCACGCGAGCCCGTTGATCGTGTGGCGCGCCGCCGTTCGGCCCTGCGCCGCGATCGCGAGAACGAGCACGCCGAGATATGTCGCCACGCGCCCGAGCTCGATCGTGCTGCGCTCCGCGCTCTCAGACCAGCCGGTCGCCAGACCCGTCCAGACCGCGAATGCGGCGAGCAGGCCGATAGCCAGCCACCCGGCGCCCCCGATTCGCCCCGGCAGGATCCCGGCCAGCGCTCCCAGCAGCACGATCCACCAGACCGCGATCCCCACCTGGCTGCGCACGACGGTGTCGTAGCCGCCGTTGCTGAGTGCGAGATAGGCGACGAGCGCGAACGCCAGCGTCCAGGCCGCGATCGCGGGCGGATCGACGCGCGCGACCAGCCGGCGCGATTGCGCCAGTGCGGCGGGGGTTGCGGTGCCGGTGAGCTCCATTGCTCAGGGATACGTGCGGGCAGGTCGGACGCTGACGTTTGGCAGCGCGCGCTGTATGCAGACGTGCATTATCGTGGCGCGCCTGACCTCTCGCCCGTCCTGATGCCGGCCCGCGACTTCTCAGCCGTCTACGACGAGCACGTCTGGCGCGTGTACGGCTTCTTCGCCTATCGGATGCGCAACCGCGCTGACGCGGAGGATCTGACGCAGCAGACGTTCGAGCGCGCGCTGCGCGCATGGGCGCGCTACGACCCCGCGCGTGCGGGCGTCGCGACATGGCTGCTGGTGATCGCCCGAAATCTGCTCGTCGACCACCTGCGTGCCGACCGCGGCTCGCGCCAGGAGCCCCTGGACGAACTCGACGAAGCGCACCGTGCCCTCACGGACCCGGGCGATCAGCCCGATCTGGGCCTCGATCACGATCTCGAGCGCGCGCTTGCAAGCTTGGGGCCGCGCGAACGAGAGATCATCGCGTTGCGCTTCGGCGGCGAGCTGAGCGGGCCCGAGATCGCCGAGATCATGAGCTTGAGCCTCGCCAACGTCCAGCAGATCCTCTCGCGCTCGCTGCGGCGCATGCGGGTCGTGATCGAGGAGGGCGAACCGGCTACGGCCGACGACGATCCGACGGCGTGATCTGTCAGCGTGCGCGCGACCGCTGCGTAAGTGTTCACATGACCCGCGCGATCATGGCGCTCGTCGTGCTGGCCCTCATGGTGCCCCTCACGGCGCAAGCGCAGGCTCAGCAGACGAATGCCCCCCCTGGCAACTCGGCGATCGACGAGTACCTCGAGACGGTCCCGGGGGCCAGCGGCAGTACCCGCCCACGCCCGCCTGCACAGGGCGGCGACGGTGTGCTCACGGCGACCGAGCGCGCACGGCTCGAGCGTCTGGGGGCCGATGGCAAGACGCTTGCAGACGCAGTCGACGCGACGGCTCCGACGCAGAAGAAGGGTTCGGCGCGCGACCTCGAGGTGACCGCCGGCGGCGGCCGCTCGCCGGCTCGCGGGGTGCTCGATGCGGTTACCGGCAACGGTGGCGGCGGCGGGATGGGACTCGTCCTGCCCGCGATCCTGATCGGCGCACTGCTCGCCGCGATCACGGTCTACCTGCTGCGCCGGCGCGCGGCGTCGGCGTCCTGAGCCGCACGGCGATGCTGCCGGCCGCCCGCCGCCTGGCCATCGTGCTCGCCGCCGTCG
>JALZJA010000493.1 GCA_030860005.1 Actinomycetota bacterium | reverse complement strand
CCCGCGACGGCCGCGGCGGCCGACGACGCGCCCGCGCTGAGCCAGGCCGAGGCCCGGCGCATCGACGACGACCTCGCGCGCTACGAGCGGTAGGCCGGTCCCGACGCACCGCGCTACATCGAGTGCGGCGCGCTGACCCCGAGCAGGCCCAGCGCGCGCGCGATCGTGCGCTGCGCGGCGACGCTGAGACGCAGCCGGAACGGGCGGACGGCGTCATCGGCCTTCAGCACCGGGCAATCGTCGTAGAAGCGCGTGTAGACCTGGGCGAGCTCGAGCGCGTAGGCCGCGATGCGGTGCGGTGCGCGGCGCTCTTCGGCCTCGGCAACCTCGTCTCCGAACGCCAGCAGCTTGCTGATCAGCGCCCGCTCGGCGGGCTCGAGCTCGTGCGCGCGACCGGCCGGGTCCTCGAGCGCCGCCTGCAGCTCGCCGCGGGCCGACTTGCTCAGCATGGAGAAGATCCGAGCGTGCGCGTACTGGACGTAGTAGACCGGGTTCTGGCTGGACTGCGAGACCGCCAGCTCGAGATCGAGATCCACGGTCGTGTCGTGCGAGCGCTGGAGCATGAGGAAGCGGGCCGCGTCGACTCCGATGCGTGCGAGCAGGTCGTCGAGCGTCACGAAGTCCCCGCGGCGCTTGGACATCTGCGTCCGTTCGCCGCGCTCGATGATGTTGACGAACTGCATGATCATCAGCTCGAGCGCATCGGGGTCACGGCCGAGCGCGGCGAGCATCGCCTTCATCCGCTGCACGTAGCCGTGGTGGTCTGAGCCCCACACGTCGATGAGCCGGTCGAAGCCGCGCTCGAGCTTGTTGAGGTGGTAGGCGATGTCCGAGGCGAAGTACGTGTGCTCGCCGGTCGAGCGCTCGAGCACGCGGTCCTTGTCGTCGCCGTGCGCCGACGTGCGCAGCCACCGCGCCCCACCCTCGCTGTAGGTCTCCCCGCGCGACTCGAGCTCGGCGAACGCGTGCTGCACCGGTGTCGGCTCGCCCTCGTGCAGCGAGCGCTCGGAGAACCACGTGTCGTACTCGACCCGCATCGTCTCCATCGAGGCCCTGATCCTGTCGACCAGGAGGCTCACGCCGCGCTCGGCGACGACCTCGATGCCATCGAACGCGGCGTTCGGGATTCGTTCGGCGAGCTCTCGCACGTAGTCGCCGACGTAGCCGCCCTCGGGCGGCTCCTCGCCGCGAGCGCGCGCCGCGATCGACTCTCCGAGGCGGCGCACCTGGCTGCCGTAGTCGTTGACGTAGTACTCGCGGTGAACCACGTGGCCGCGGAACTCGAGCAGCCGCGCGACCGCGTCGCCGTACGCGGCATGACGGCCGCCGGCGGCGGTCATCGGTCCCGTGGGGTTCGCGCTGACGAACTCGACGTTGTAACGCAGCGGCGGGTCGGCGCCGCCACCCCCGAAGCCGTCGCCCGCCGCCAGGACGTCACCGAGCGCGGTGGCGTACCAGGCGTCGGTCAAGAACAGGTTCAGGAAGCCCGGGCCCGCGATCTCGACACGGTCGATCGCGTCCCCGAGCCGCGTCTGCAGCTCCCGCGCGACGCGCGCCGCGACGTCGCGCGGCGGCTCGCCGGCGGAGTTGGACAGCAGCATCGCCGCGTTGGATGCGTAGTCCCCGAAGCCCGCCTTCTTGGGGCGCTCGAGCGTCGGTCGTACCGGGCGCGCGCCGCTGTTGGCGCCGGCCGCCGCGCGAGCGGCTTCCTCGACGGTGCTGCGCAGATCTGAGAGCGGTCCGGCCATCGACCTCAGACTAGCCCTGAGGCGCCATCAATAGTGGTACGGCTCTCCGGCAAGGATCTTGTGGCCGCGATAGAGCTGCTCGAGCAGGACGACTCGCGCGAGCTGGTGTGGCAGCGTCAGCCCGCCGAGCGAGAAGCGGTGGTCGACATCTTCGAGCACGAGGCCCAGCGGCCCGCCGATGACGAAGCACACGTCGCGTGCGGCCTGCCGGCGCGTCTCGAGAAAGCGGCTGAACGCCAGTGAGTCCAACTGCTCACCGTCCCTGGCGAGCAGCGACACGAAGGCGCGATCGGGAATCCGCGCCGCGAGGCGCTCCTCCTCGCGCACCTCGACCGTCTCGATGCGCGCGTAGCGGCTCAGCAGCTTGAGGTAGTGCTGGACGTCGTCCACGTACGGAGCGCGCAACCGTCCGACGGCCAGGACGATGATGCGCACGCTGCGATACTAGTTGCGCGATGGCCGAAGACGACCAGCCCGAGCGGCACATCAACATCCACTTCGCCCCGGAGGACATGGCGGGCCACTACGCGAACTTCGCGAACGTGTCGTTCTCCGACTACGAGTTCACGATCACGTTCGCACGCGTCGACCACGAGGTCGCCGAGGACGAGATCCCAGGCGTCGTCGTGACGCGCGTGAACATGGCGCCGAAGTTCATGCGCGAGCTCGCCGACGCGCTCGAGGACTCGTGGTCGAAGTACCGCACGCGGGAGGGCATCAAGAACCTGCCCGAGTTCGGCGTCGACGACGAGGAAGGCGACGAGTTCGAAGAACGCTAGGGGCGCCGGCCGCGCCGGTACGCCTCGCCGATGCCGATCCGCTCGCTGACGGGCGGGTGCGTGCTCAGCACGAACGTCACCCAGCCCGGCGGGTCGGGATCGGAGAGGTTGCGCGTCGCGAGGCGACGCTCGAGGGAGATGAACGCGTCCGGGCGCTGCGTGAGCGAGAGCGAGTATGAGTCGGCCCGTGCCTCGACCCTGCGGCTGAGCTGATTGGAGATCGTCGTGATCGACGTCGACATGACGGCGACGCTGAGCGCGAGCGCCGGCAGGATCGCCGGACCGCTGGTAGGGGTGCCGGAGCCGGCCACGTGGCCGGCGAAGGCGGGCCCCCGTGGGTTTTCCGAGTCCCCGCCAGGCGCCATGCGGCGCGTGAGCTGCGCAGCGGCGAGCATGCCGAACGGCGCGACGATCGCGAGGTACAGCAGCCCGCGGGGGACGTCGTCGTAGCGCACGTGACCGAGCTCGTGGGCGACGACGAGGCGCAGCTCATCGCGCTTGAAGTTCTCGAGCAGCGTGTCGTAGAGCACGACGCGCTTCGTCTTCCCGAGGCCCGTGACGTAGGCGTTCGCCGCGGTCGTGCGACGGCTGGCATCGATCTCGTAGACCTGGCCGACGTCGACGCCGGCGCGCCGCGCGAGCTCGATCACGTCGGCGCGGGCTCGGCCCTCGAGCGGCTTGAACGTGTTGAACAGCGGGTCGAGCACGACGGGACCGGCGTAGATCGTGGCCGCGCCGAAGGCGACGACGACGACCGCGCCCGGCATCCACCAGCGGCGCGGGAAGCGGCGGATGAGCGCGAGCGCGGCGGCGGCGCCGACGGCGGCGATGATCGCCGCGATCCCCCATGACTTCGCCTGGTCGGCCGCGTAGCCGCCCCAGGACTGGGTCACGAGACCGGCGTCCCGCGCGCGCTCGTGCGCGACCGCATCGAAGGGCAGCGCCGCCGCGCAGACCGCCAGCGACAACGCCGCGCCCGTGGCTGCACCGGCCAGTACGGGTCGCCGAAAAGACCCGCGCAGACGGCGCGGCGGGCGCGCCACGAGCAGCGCCAGCAGCGCGAGTTCGGCGACGAGCGCGCCACCGTAGAGCATGAGCTGCGGGCGCTCGTAGTCACGCGCGCGCTCGATCTGCGAGGGGCTGAAGTACGATTCTACGCGCACTGGAGCGGGCTCGATGACGCCGCCGCGCGGGCGCAGGAGCACGACGGCCACCTCCGCTACCACCACGGCGACGACGACAGCCACTGGCCAGCGCACGCGTGCCCGTTCCACGATCTTCACTGTAAGAGATGCACGTAGCGATCCTGTCTGACATCCACGGCAACCGCCACGCCTTCGAGGCGGTGCTTGCCGACGCCGACGCCGCGGGCGCCGACGAGATGTGGTGCCTCGGCGATCTCGTCGGCTACGGCGCCGAACCGGACGCCTGCGTCGAGCTCGCGCGGCGACACGCCGCGATCTGCCTCGCCGGCAACCACGACATGGGCGTGACCGGCGAGATCGGCCTGAACGAGTTCTCGACGGGCGCCGCGATCGCCGCGCGCTGGACGCAGGAGACGATCACGCCCGCGAACCTCGAGTTCCTGTCGGCGCTGCGACCCGTCGGCGAGGAGGGCTCGATCGGCCTCTACCACGCGAGCCCGCGCGATCCGGTCTGGGAGTACGTGCTCAGCGCGCTGCTCGCCGAGCTGTGCCTCGATGCGCAGTCCCAGCGCGTCGCGCTGATCGGTCACTCGCACGTGGCGCTGTCGTTCATGCGCCCGGAGGGCGACGTGGCTTCGGGCGAGCCGCGCCGCGACGGCGACGAGCTCGACATCGCGGTTGGACAGTGGCTGCTGAACCCCGGTTCGGTCGGCCAGCCCCGCGATGGCGACCCTCGCGCCGCCTGGCTCATGCTCGATCTGGACGGCCTGCGCGCGAAGTGGCGGCGCGTCGAGTACGACATCGGAGGCGCCGCGGCCGCGATCCGCGCTGCACGATTGCCTGATTCCCTCGCCGAGCGGCTCGGGTACGGTCAGTGATCGTGGGCAGATGGCTTCCATACCTCGTCGCTGCGGTCCTCGGAGCCGGCACCGCGGTGCTCGCCGCGTGCGGCGGCGGTCCGAACGGCGGGATCCCGGCGGACGACGCGTCGCAGCTGAAGAGCGACATCGATGACGTGCGCCAGCGCGTCGACGATGCCCGCTGCCCGGCGCTCGTCGCGCAGCTGCGCCAGGTCGTCGACCGCATCGACCGGCTGAGGCCGCCGATCGATGCGCAGCTCCGCCGACGGCTGAGCGATGGCGCCGACAGGTTGCGCGACGAGGCGCGCAACGAATGCGAGCGCAACCGGGAGGCGAAGGAGACCGAGACGACGACGGCCGAGACGCAGACGACCCCCGACGTGCCCGAGACCCAGCCGCCCGAGACGAACACTCAGCGGCCGCCCCGGACCACGACGACGACGCCGCCTCCGACGACGGCCACGCCTGCCCCGCCGCCCGCCCCCAAGCCGCCGCCCCCGCCGAACCCCGGCGGCGGCACCCCACCGGAGATCACGCCGTGATCGCGCCGATCATCGCGGGCCGCTACGTGCTGGGCGAGCGCCTGGGCTTCGGTGGCATGTCGACGGTCCAGGTCGCGATGGACCGCCGGCTCGAGCGCCAGGTCGCCGTGAAGCTCCTCGCCGAGCACCTCGCGGAGGACAGCCAGTTCATCTCGCGCTTTCGTCGTGAGGCGCTGTCGGCCGCTCGGCTCGTGCACCCGAACATCGTGCAGGTCTTCGACTTCGGCCTCGACGAGGCCAGCGGGCGGCACTACATCGTCATGGAATACATCCAGGGGCGCTCGGGCGCCGAGATCCTGCGCGAGGAGACGCGCCTCGGCGTCGCCGACACGCTCGAGCTCGTCGACGGCGCCTGCCGTGGACTCGCGCACGCGCACCGGATGGGCGTCATCCATCGCGACGTCAAGCCCGGGAACATCCTGCGCTCCGACGACGGCGCCGTGAAGCTCGCCGACTTCGGGATCGCGAAGGCGATGGCCGAGCCGACGTCGCAGATCACGCAGGCGGGCTCGGTGCTGGGAACGGCCGCGTACCTGGCTCCCGAGCAGGCGAGCGGCGGCGACATCGGCCCGGCGGCGGACCTGTACGGGCTCGGTGTCGTGGCCTACCAGCTGCTCGCCGGTCGCCTGCCGTACGACGCGAACTCGCTCACGGAGCTTGCGCTCAAGCAGCAGCGCGAGTACCCGGCGCGCCTGGACGAGGTCGTTTCCGACGTTCCTTCGGCCCTGGGCATCGCGGTGCAGCGCGCGCTCGCGCTCGAGCCCACGGAGCGGTACTCGACCGCCGACGACATGCGCCAGGCGCTCCAGGACGGCGCGCGCGGGATCGCGCCCGAGGGCGGCGAGCCGACGGCGCCCACGTCGATGCTCGCCTACGAGGAGTCAACGGCGTCCACGCGCGCAGCACCGAGCTCGCGACGGCT
>JALZJA010000465.1 GCA_030860005.1 Actinomycetota bacterium | reverse complement strand
GAGGGGCGGGAACACGCCGCATCGGCTTCCGCTACAAGCGGCGCCAGCGGTGTGGGCCTGACGATCGCGCGTGCGCCGATGCGGACGTCGCAACGGGCGCGTGACGCCGGCCTCGCACACAGCCACTGGTGACGCCGCGAAATTCGGGGGCTCCGGCCCTCGATGTAGGTCGTTTTCGTCTGGATGTGCTCATGAGCGGGGGGTTTGCACGGTGGATCGGGTTCTTGGAACTCGGGACGGTTCCGGAGGGCTTGGTGACCGCGCGTCAGCGCCGCTGAAAGCCAGGATCTGCGGAGCGCAGTCGGGCGGTCCAGGGCGGCCCGGCAGGGCCGAGCGGTAGCGAGCCGCGCAGCGGTGTCCTTGACGCCGGCGAAGCGCAGCCACCAAGGAGTGACGCGCGCGGGGTCGACCTAGGCTCGCGGGTGTCTAGTCCTGCTCGCTGGAGGTCGATGGTCCCGTGCGCGTCACCGCCGCATTCTCGCGTCTGCTGCGTCTCGACGGCGTGGCCGTCCGCGATGTTCGTTTTGAGCCCGACCGCGTGGTCGTGCAGGTCGCGCTTTGCCGTCGGCGGCTGATCTGCCCGTTGTGCTCGTTCTCGACCGCTCACCGCCACGACGTGCGCCCGGTCGACTCCGAGTGGCGTCATCTCGATCTCGGGGTCTGGCGCCTGGAGATCCGCGCGAGGTTGCGCCGGCTGGTCTGCCCGACCCACGGAGTCTTGACCGAGCAGGTCCCGTTCGCGCGTTACCGCTCGGACTTCACCGGCGACTTCGAGGCGCTCGTGGCGTGGCTGGCCACGCGGACTGACAAGACCACGATCACCCGCCAGGTGCGCATCCACTGGCGCACCGTCGGGCGCATCGTGCAGCGCGTCTGCGACAGCGAGCTTGACCCCGACCGCCTCGATGAGCTCTTCGAGATCGGCATCGACGAGGTGTCCTGGCGCAAGGGCCACCGCTACCTGACCTTGGTCGCCGACCACCGGCGCGGCCAGATCGTGTGGGGCGCCGAGGGCGCCAGCGCCGCCGTCTGCGACGACTTCTACGAGCAGCTCGGCCCCGAACGCGCGGCCGCGATCGAGGCGGTCTCGATGGACATGGGGCCCGGCTACGCCAAGAGCACCCGCGCCAACGCCCCCCAGGCGACGGTCTGCATCGACTCCTTCCACGTCGCAAAGCTCGGCGGCGAGGCGCTCGACGAGGTCCGCCGCGAGTACTGGAACGAACTGCGCTCGATCGGCGATCAGGGGGCGGCCAAGCGCTTCAAGGACGCCCGCTGGGCGCTGCTCAAGCGCCCCGAGAACCTCACCGACCAGCAGGCCCAGACGCTCAGATCGTTGAAGGCCGCCGGCGGCAAGGTCGCGCGCGCCTACGAGCTCAAGGAAGCGCTGCGCGGCATCTTCGCGCCCGGCCTCAGCGTCGCCGACGTCGACGAGCTGCTCGGCCGGTTCTGCTCGCGCTCCAGTCGCAGCCGCATGCCTGCGTTCGTCCGACTGGCCAAGACGATCCGCAAGCACCGCGACGGGATCCTCGCCGCCGTCGCGCTCGGCGTCACCAACGCTCGCAACGAAGCGCTCAACAACAAGGTCCGCCTGATCACCAGGCGCGCCTACGCTTCCACAGCGCCGACGCCGCCCTCGCGCTCGTCATGCTCACCTGCGGGCCCATCACGCTGCATCCACCCCACGAACTTCACCTACATTGAGGGCCAGAGACCCCGAATTCGGGCACATCGAGACCGACGCGCTCCTGCATTGGGCGGCGCAAACACCGCATAGGTTGTCCCGGTCTGGCAAGCGGACGGGGCGACCGGGCGAGCGGGACCCGAGGCAAGCGGGTCCGTTCAGATTGACTCGCGTCAACCGCCGACCACCACCGCGACGGCCCAGAGCATGGTCACGTGCACGCTCTGATCGACCGCGGCGAACAACCCCGCGGGAATCGGATCGGGACACCGCTTCACCTGGTGCACGTAGGCCTTCAACAGTCGGCCATCGTCGACGATCAGGTGCGGAAGCGAGATCGCGAGGCCGGCAACGACCGCGGTGATCAGGTCGATCCGATCGGCGATCCAGATCGATGCCGGCACGA
>JALZJA010000462.1 GCA_030860005.1 Actinomycetota bacterium | reverse complement strand
GAGCTTGTCGCGCGCCGCGAGCGCCTGTCGGACCTCGTCCACGGTGACGTCGGGATAGCCGACGTGGAAGAGCGAGGTCTCGAGCTGGCTGGCCGCGAGGTAGCGCACGAAGGCGTCCGCGTCGGAGGCTCCAGGGTATCCGAGGCAATGGCCCCAGATGGCGTCGGCGTCGGCGGGTATGCGGGCGCGGAGCTCGTAGAGGAACGACTCGGGGAGCCGTTCGGCGTAGCGCTTCTCAGGAGGCTTCACATTCTCCTCCGCGGGGGCCGTCACGCTCGCGGTGAAGAGGAGGTACTGGGACTTCAGGCGAGGTGGAGGTTTGGGGGCGCCCGGCCAGTTCGTCTTCAGCTGGTCGATCACCACCCAGCGCGCGAAGTGCACGTGGGGCAGCTTGGCTAGCGGACTCCTCTCGCCGATGCCGAGTCCCCCGATGTGCGCAGTGAGGTCCGCCTCGGCGCCGGGCCGGATCGGCGTCAGCAGCGTGAGCGCGTAGGAGCGGCCGCTGCGGCTGCCGCCGCGCCACGGTTGCTGGGCGGCGAGCGCCCGGACGACGCCACGGGCCGCCGCAACGAGCGCGACGGGATTCACAGGTCGTCCTGCCTCTTGGTCAGGAGCTCACGGTACTCGTCGGCGAACGTCTCGGGGCTGATCGTCGCGGCGCGAACGGTAAACTCCTGGAGAGGCTTCCTCAGCGCCAGGGCCGACTTGATCATCGTCGTCGTGGCCGTCGGGTAGGCCGAGTAGTAGTGGTCAACGACGAACTCGCTGGCGCGGATGTAGGCCTTGAACGGCGCCACCGGCCGGGGCCCGGGAAAGCCGTAGGACGTCCCCCAGATCGTCGTCATCCCGTCCGTGAGGATGTTCGAGAACCCGTCGATGTACTGGTCGAAGGTGCCGTTGTAGTTGCTCTCGAACATGAGCAGCCGCTGACGGCGACGCTCGCGCGGCTGACCATGATCCGGGAGCCGGCGGATGACGATCCACCGCGCGAAGTGGATGAATGACAGCTCGCGGATCGTGTCCGGGCGACCGGGGACGATCACCTTCAGGACGAGGTCCTGCGTCCTCGCCACCATGAAGACGAGGTTCAGCCACCGCGCGCCGCCCGGGGGCCACCGATACCACGGCCGGACCGGCGAGAAGATCGTCATCGCCACTGCACGGCCGTGGCGGTTCGGCTCCCGCACATCGACCGCGTCGGGCGGGATTTCACCGCCACCGCCCGGCGTTCCGAGCTCACGGGCGTCTGGCGCGGTCATTTCGGGGTCCCGAGCTCCTCCCGGCCTTTCGCCACTCGAGGACATATCACTCTGTCTCGGTCCTGGGGGCACCTTAAAGCACTTCGAGCGTGGAGAGAAGCTGGCCACGGACGAAGATCGGCTCGGGCAAGGACCCTCAAGCGGGCACATGCGCGACTAGTGCTCCATCCCGTTACTCGTTGTCTCACGCAACCACGACCTTGCCCGTGCAAGTCCAGGCGAAGGGCCGCGCGGCGAGGTATTGCTCGACGAAGGCCGGCATCTGGGCGGTGTGGTCGCCGGGCCTGTGAACTGGCTGTGGCGCGGGAGGGTCTAATGGGGACAACTGGAGCCGTGGGCCCTGCCCTGCTTGCCTTGACGCGTTGAGCAATTGGCGGGAAGCTTCGGCTGTGAGTCGACGGGCGAGGGTTCCTGCTGCGCGCGCCGGCGCGGCGACCCTGGCCACCGCCGCGGTCACCGTCGGGGTCCTGCAGGTGCTTCAACAGATCGTGGGAGCGTTCGACCCGCGGCCGGCGGTAACGGCGCTACTCATTGCCTCGGTGGCCCTGGCGACCCTCGCGCTCGAGCGGGGGCGCGTGAGGAGACGCGAGCATCAGGCCCAAGCTTCGCGCGAGGCGCAGCTCAGCGAGATGCTGCGCTGCTGGCCGTCCCGCTCGTAGGTGACGCCGATCCCTACCGGCTGGGGGTGTTTCCACGGCGCCGAGCCCTCCGACCGCCGATCGCCGCACCCTACATCCGGCGTCAGCTTGACGATCGTCTCGAGGAAGCGCTCAGAGGGTCGCCCTTCGTGCTGGTCTTTGGCCCGCCACGCGCCGGGAAGTCACGCACGGCGCTCGAGTGCGCAGGCAGAGCGCTTCGCGATGCGCGATTGATCGCGCCCACGGACGGCGACGCTCTGGGCGAGCTGCTGGCGCTCGATCCGCCGCTCGAGCCGCATGCTTCGCACGCTGTGCTCTGGCTCGACGGACTCG
>JALZJA010000454.1 GCA_030860005.1 Actinomycetota bacterium | reverse complement strand
CGACGGCTCCCGTGACGTCGCCCAGCTGCAGCTTGAGGAATGCCTCCCCGTTCTTCTTCTGGCGACGGGTGAGCTCACGCACCTCGAAGACCGTGTCCACGGACTGACCGTCCGCCAGATCGCGCACGAACTCCTTCGCGCAGATGAGGGTGGGCTGATCCATGGGGCACACGACAGTAGGGAGGGTCGCGGACGGGATAAGTTCGCGGACATGGCCGTACTTCGTCGCCGTGAGGCCCAAGGCGGAGGGCGCGCCTGAGTCAGTCGCCAGCGGCTACGGCGTGGCGACTCTCCTCGCCGCCGTAGTACGCCAGCGCGCGGCGCCCCAGCTCCTTTGTGGCGCCGGCGTTCTGCACCGCGCTGATGGGAGCGCCTACGAGCGGGATCAGCCGCGCTGCGTAGCGCTTGGCGACCCGCTTGCCCACATAGCGCACGAGCTTCTGGGACAGGTTACGTTCACCGCCCTTCTGCAGCTTCGCCTCCACCAGGGCCTGAGCCATGGGCGTGCCGATGCCGTCGAGGGCCTCGCGCGCCGCCGCCGGGCTGTCGTAGACCTCCCAGAGGGCGAGGAGCTCCGCCGGGCGCATCGGATGGCGCGGGTCATAGCCGTGGGCGGCGGCGATGTAGAAAACCATTCGCGCCTGGATCCACAGGAGGCCGGCGAGGTTCCCGGCCGCGGTCACGACACCGCCGAGGCCTAGCGCCAGGCCTTCCACGCGCGAGAGCCGCACGTGCTTTGTGCGCGCGACCCCGGCCAGCGACTCGGGGCTGTGCCCGGCCCCCGCGATCTCCACCCAGCGCTCCGCCGGTTCGGCGAAGCGCTGAGACGCCGCCAGCGCGATCAGCTCCGGGGCACGCTCGGGCTCCGCGAGGATCCGCTTCCAGACGGGATCGGGGACGCCTTGGGCCTTCTCGATTTCGGTTCCCTGGGTCACCGGGGGGACGGTAGTGAGGGATCGCGATGGAAGCGGCGGCATGGTCGATGAGGCGATGGTCCTGCCGCCCGGCGCCGGGCGAGTGTACGACCTCGGGTCGATGCGCGGCGTGTCAAGGCCGGCAGGCCCCGCTCGCCGGAGCCCGGGATCGGCCGGTCAAGCCTCCCACTTCGACTTGCCGGGGTCAGGCTGTACCACCTTCCCATCCACCTCCAAGGAGATGACGAACTTCGACGAGAACCGCCGGGCCGGCTTGGTGAGCACCACGGCGGGGTGACCGTCGATCTCGAAAGCCTGCTTCGAACGCCAGCGCATTGGGACCGTGCTCTTGCTCACGGCACGGCGATCGACCGCCACCTCTCGCCGTCCGCTCCAGTAGGTCCAATCGAGTGACACGTCGTGCTGGTTGTCATGAACCTCGACCGTCCAGGACTTCCGCTCCATGATCGTCCTCCTTGCCGCTGTTCGAGGCGAGAGCCGGCGCCGGATCTACCGACATCGGCTCTTCCCGCCATTGCGTTAGCTAGCCTAACGTATCATCAGACTGGCGCACTGAAAGGCCCGTGACCCGAGAGGCGGTATCGACGTGCCACGGCCCCGTGACCGTTCCATCGATCGTGCCGTTGTCGACGCGTGCGTGACACTGCTCGAGGAGGTGGGCCGCCACCGGTTGAGCCGCGAGCAGATCGCTCGCCGAGCAGGAGTGAGTCTCCCGGCCGTCAACCGGCGCTTCGAGAGCGTGGACGACATCCTGCTCGCCGTCGCCAGCACACCCATCCACGAACCGCATGCGCTGGCGGGCGCCCACTCACTGCGCTCGTTCCTGACGATGTCGCTGACCCGGACCGCCCGCACGTTCGCGAGGGCGCCATTCCGCCGATCTGCGAGCGAGCTGCTGGCAGCGGCCGCAGGTGACGAGCGAATCGCCAAGACGCTGGAGACGACCCTCGCTGATCTGCGGACCGAGGGACTCGGTTGGGTCGAGTGGGCTCGCGAACGCGGTGAGGTGAATCCCGAGGTTGACGGTGAGACGTTGCTCGACCTCGCCAGTGGGGCGGTGTACTACCGCCTGCTGTGGCGCGGCGAACCGATCAGCGACGACGAGGTGGAATCTCTGGTCGACCTGATCCTCACGGGAGCGGGCGCTAGGTCAAAGGCCAAGGACTGATTGTGAGCAGCATCCCTGGATGTCACGCCCGTTTCTAGGGCCAGACGGTCGATCCGGAGGAGCGGAGCGCGGTGGGACATCAGATGCCGCGTTGCTAGCATCACGCATCATGCGAACGACCTTGAACCTCGACGCCTCTCTCCTCGCAGAGTTGCGCCGTCGAGGAGCACGCGAGGGCAAGAGTCTCGGCGAGGTCGCGTCCGAGGCGCTCGCGCGAGGCCTGGCCGCAGGCGCGCCGGCCGCGGGGACACCTCTGGAGTGGACCAGCCGAGACCTGGGCGAGCCGTACGTCGACCTCGAGGACAAGGAGGCGCTGCACGCCGCCCTCGACGGACGCCGATGAGCGTCACCGTCGACGCCAATGTCCTCGTCTACGCCTCCAACGCAGCCGATCCGAGTCATGCGCGCGCTCGCGAGCTGATCGAGCGCCTTGCCGCCGGCCCCGACCTCGTCTACCTGTTCTGGCCGACGGTCATGGGCTACCTGCGCATAGTCACCCACGCCGGAATCTTTCCGGCGCCACTCACGCCGGCCGAGGCGACGGAGAACGTCCACGCGCTGCTCGCGCGGCCGCATGTACGCAGCGCCGGTGAGGCGCGCGGATTCATCGACCTCTATCGATCGACCGGCGGTGACGCAGCACGCGGCAACCAGGTGCCCGACGCACACCTCGCGACGCTCATGCGTCAGTACGGCGTCGGCGTCATCTACACCCGGGACCGTGACTTCCGCCGCTACGACGGCATCGCGGACCGCAACCCCTTCGAGTAACACGGCCCGACACGGGTACCCTGACCGGATGGCTGCACGAGACCTGACGACCGTCAATCATGAACTGCTGCGCGAGCTCGCCACGTGGGGACACGGGGACGACCTCGTGCTCAGCTTGATGATGAACCTCGACCCAAAGCAGTTCGCGACGGCCGAAGCGCGCGCGACCGAGGTCTCCTCACTCGCCGGCCAGGCGCACGCGCTCGTGGAGGCGGCCGAGGTCGGGGGCGACGAGCGCCAGCTGCTGCGCGACCAAGTCGCCCGGGCGCGCACCTATCTCGACGCCGGTGAATACGCCAGTGGCGCCCACGGCCTGGCGCTATTCGCACGCTCGACGAGCGACGAGCTTCAGCCGGTCCGCCTGACCCGCGAGGGCGCCACCCGCGTCATGCTGGACCGCTGGCCGCTGCTCTCCCCGCTGGCGCGCGAGGCGGCGGCGGCGCGGTGGAGCGTGCTGCTCGTCGACCGGCGCCGCACGCGGCTGTTGCGGGGCGACCGGGAGCACCTCGAAGAGGTCGCCGGGCTCACCGACGAAGGGCGCGAGACGGGCGACAAGGGCCATCTCTCCGAGGAGGTCAAGCATCACCTCGATCGCACCGCCGAGGCGCTGCGGGTCGCGCACGAGCAGCGACCGCTCGGTGCGCTGCTCAT
>JALZJA010000449.1 GCA_030860005.1 Actinomycetota bacterium | reverse complement strand
CGCTGACGTCCGCGCGGTCGCGCTCGATCTTCATGCGCCCGCCGCGCCCGTGGCCGAGCTGGCGCCGGGACATGTCGCGGTTCAGCGTGTCCGCATCGAGCTCGAGCCCGGCCGGCATGCCCTCGATGAGGCACGTCAGCCCGGGCCCGTGTGATTCGCCGGCGGTGATGAGACGAAGCGACATGGCGCCGCTCAGTCTATGGCTGGTGTGACTCAGTCCCCGCTGCGGACGATCGTGCCGCTGTCCGTCGAGTACCGGAAGTGGCTCATCGCGTCGGAGGTCGGACCGTGCTCGAGCATGTTGCGCAGCGCTTCGCGTCCGCCGCTGGCGACCCGGGCGCGAGCCCGCGCCGCGGCCTTCGCCGACAGCGTGCGGCGGCGAACCGACTCCACCTTGATGACGTACCTGCGAGAGGAGACCTTGACGGTTCCCGACTCGCCGTCGCGCAGACCGAAGACGCGGCACGTGGCACCGTCCATGCAGTCACCCTGAGTCCGCGCCGAGGCGTTCCGGCCAAGCAGGAACAGGGCGCGCTCGCCGTCGCGGTAGGCGCCCAGGTACAGGAGCGCCGGGTTCTCGCCGCCGCCGAGCGGGGAGAGGCGGGCGATCGATCGATCGTCCGCGCCGGCCGACGAGCCGAAGCGGAGCCTCGTGTCGTATGCGCGGCCGGAAGCCGAGGCCTTGACGCTGTTGACGCCGACGAGCTGCAGCTCGTACTCGCTGCCGTCGACGCGGAAGAGCTGCTGGTCGCCGGCCTGCATGTCGATCGAGACGCAGCGGTCGTTCCTGGTCTTGCACTCGCCGGTGCCAGTGGTCTCGCCGGCGGAGGCGACGATGATGAAGCGCGCGACGCTGCGGTCCTTCAGCGCGCCCGCGAACATCACGATCGCGCTGTCACCCGAGGGGAGCTCGGACAGCGGCGCGAGGTTGCGGATCCGCTTGAGGGTGGCGCCGCGCTTGCCGAAGCGCACGTCGGCGACCTTCGTCAGGTCGTAGGCGCTGGGCCCGGCCTTGTCGACCGTCGAGCCCTCCTTGTCGGACGACCCGTCGCTCTTGCCCGGGTCCGAGCTCGTGCCCCCGGTCGTGCCACCGGGCGAGCCCCCGCTCGACTCGTCGCTGGTCGCGCCGGCGGCCGTGCTGGTCGAGCTCGACTCAGTTCCCGGGGCGGCCTGCGGCGAGCGCCGGAACGGGTCGACGACCTTGCCGGCGCGCTTGCGCACCGACGGCGGGCCGAGGAGCTGCACCGCGGACGAGGCGTTGGCGGCGCCGCCCGGGGCGATCGGCAGGGTCTCCTCGCCGGCACCGGCCCTCGAGCCGCCGCCGCCGATGATCGTGATCGCCGCGATCGCGACCACCATCAGCAGCGCGACCGGCCAGAGCCGCTTCTCGACGAGATCGCGAAGGGTGTTGCGGGCGAAGCTCATTTCGTCACCTGCGTGGCCGTGGTGGGGGTGGGGGAACTTGCGGTCGACGGCTCTCCGCTGCCGGGGAGCTGATCGGGAATCGGGGCGACGTAGGCGCGGGCGGTGATCTCCACCTTGACCCGCGGAAAGCCCTTGCGGCTGGCGGTCAGCTTCACCGAGTCAAGCGTCAGCAGGCGACCCTTGATCTTCACCGTCTGGCCCTTGAGCCGGGAGAAGCGGTCGACCGAGCGCAGGAGCTCGTGCAGCTTGAAGAAGCTGCCCTCGAACATGAAGGTGAAGGCCACGGGCGTGATGCCGACGGCAGGGTTCG
This sequence comes from Actinomycetota bacterium, assembly GCA_030860005.1. Classification (GTDB taxonomy): domain Bacteria; phylum Actinomycetota; class Thermoleophilia; order Solirubrobacterales; family Solirubrobacteraceae; genus CADCVQ01. The sequence goes on along the minus strand of JALZJA010000449.1, from coordinate 3,101 downwards.
CCGCGGTGGCGGCGGCAGTATCTGACGCCGCCTTGCCAGCGGCCTTGTCCGATGCCTTCTTGCCGTCCGGGCTCGGTGCCGGCGCCGCCTGCACCGGCTGCTCCACGAGGCTCACGGCGCGGAAGTCGACCTTCGCATGGCGGGCCGCGCTCTCGAGCTGGTAGACGAGCGAGGGCACGTCGGCCTGCGGCGGTGTCGCCTTGCCGAGCCGAGCGACGGTGGCGTAGTCGCGGCCGTAGGTCGCGCGGGCCTGCTCGGCCTTTGCTGCCTTGGTGTTCGCCGCGTCACGGCGCTGCTCGGCCGCGGTCACCTTGTCGCTGAGGCTGGCTGCTTCCTCGCGCTTGGGCGCGAGGACGCCGAACCACAGCGCGGCCATCAGGCCGGCCAGGGCGAGGATTCCGAGGACGAGTCGATCGCGCGTTTTCATCCTGCCTCAACCTTTGGGGGGCGTGGTCGGGTTGGCGCTGGGGGTGACCGGTGCTGGCGCCGGAGCCGTGCCGCTCGAGCTCGCGGGGGCCGACGGAGCCGATGTGGGGATCTGTCCGGTGGAGTCGACCGAAGCCTTCGGCTCACCGGGGACCCCGAAGCTGATGACGATGGTGAAGACGGGATCGCTCGGCTTGTTGGCCGGGCAGTCCTCGCTGCTGACCTCGTCGGGCTTCACCGACGTCTTGAGCTCGACGGAGCGCACGCCGTCGACGGCGCGCAGGCGGGCCATGAGCCGTGCGACGTTGGCCTGGCTCTTCGTGCAGCCCGTCATCTCGAAGCGCGGCGCCGGCGCGGCGCTGCTGGTCGGCCCGGGCGCGGCGTCGCCGGCGCCGGAGGAGCCGTCGATGGCGGTCAGCCACACGTCGTCGGGCACGACGCGCGCGACCTCGCGCAGGCCGTGGGACCAGTCAAAGCGCGTCGCTGACAGCGAGGTGACGGTCGCGTTGCGGTTGCGGGCGAGCTCGGCGAACTCCTGGTAGGGCGCGGATGCCTGCGCCCGCCGCTCGGCGACCTGCGCCTCGGCGTTGGCCTTCTCGAGCTTGGTGGTGCGGCTGTCGATCTGCTTGTTCGTCACGGCCCACAGCGAGACGAACACGACGAGCACGCCGAGGGCGCCAAGGACGAGGTAGGCCCCGCTCGGCGACGAGCCTGCCGAACGCGACGCGCGACCGCCGCGATCGCCGGGCATCAGGTTGACGGCTCTCATGCCGACACCTCCGCTACGGCCAGTCCGGCCGCGATGGTCATGCCTGCAAGATCTGAGTCCTTCGCCACGTCCTCGGCCGCGGTGACGCTGCGCGTCTCGACCGGCATGCCGAGCTCGGCCGCGAGCGCTTCGGCGAAGCCGGGCACCGCCACGGCCGCGCCGGTGAGCACGGCGCGCTCGACTTGGGCGCCCGAGACGGCCTGCGTCTGGTGAAACTCGAGCGACGCGCGAACCTCGGAGGCGAGGCGGCGCGTGCCGTCGGTGAGGACCGTGCGGGCGTCGGCGATGATCTCGGGGTCTCCGTCGATGTCGGCGAGGTCGCTCTCGAAGCCGACGTGGCGCAGCCACATACGCGCGTGCTCGAGCGTGAGCGTCCGGCGCTCCGCCAGCTCGATCGCCATGCCCTCGAGACCGGCGCCCGTGACGCGCGTGAACAGGCAGAACCCCTCGACGACGAGGGCGAGGTTCGCCAGTCCGCCCACCGACAGGTACAGGGCGGAGTCAGGGCGGCCGCCGCCGAGGACACGGATCATGGCGAAGGCCGAGAGATCGATGCCGCGCGGCTTGAGTCCGGCGCCGGCGGCGGCGGCCATCACGGCCTCGACCATCTCCTTGCGCGCGGCGACGAGGACGACGCGCTGGCGCGGTCCGTTGGCGGTCTCGACGATCCCGATCGGCTCGTAGTCGAGCACCGCTGAATCCATCGGCATCGGCAGCTCGTCGGCGGCGATCTGACGCACGACCGCGTCGATCTGCGCCGGGTCGGTCACCGGCGGAACATCGACCGTGCGAACGACGATCTTCGCGTTGGCGACGCCGATGCGCACGTCGCGCCCGAGGCCCTTGTGTTCGCTCCAAAGCTGCTTGAGCGCTGCGGAGAGCTCTGCGACATCGACGACCTCCCCGTCGCGGACGACGCCGACCGGAAGGTCGGTGCAGGCAACGCGCTCGAGTCGCACGCTCCCGTTGACGGTGACCTCCGCAGCAACGACACGGCCGGGCTCGATGTCGAGTCCGACGATCGGCCGCGAGCGCGAGGAGATCGGCTTGCGTAGAGAGAGAGCCATGATCGAGGCCGTCATCGGCGGGACCCCGAGGGCGCTGAAAGAACCGCGAATCGAACCCTCCAAACGTCCATAGCGCGCTGGACTCCCGGGAGCGTGGCTCAGAAAGTGAAGCGGCAGGCGCCCACGAGAGGCTCGCCGGCGAGCACCGCGAGGACCCCGCCGAGCTTCCTGATGGGGACCTCAGTCGGGCTGCTGGACATGGCGGACCCGTTCGCTGCCCAGCGAGTTGCGGGCGCGAGCGGCCAGTCCGCCATCGCCGGTGAGCAGGACCGGGTCGGCGAACGCCTCGGCGAGCGCCAGGTAGGTGGCGTCGTAGGCGGTGAGGCTGTGGCGCAGGTCCCAGACGCGTGCGCGCAGCGGCGCGTGCGGGTAGCGGATGAGCCGGGTGTTGGCGAGGTCGGCAGCGGCCTCGCTTGCGCGCTGGTCGGTGATCGCGCCGCTGATGGCCAGCCGCCGCAGGGCATTCAGCGTTTCGGGCTCCACCAGCTCTGGGGCGTGCAGGGGTTCCTGCTCGCGCCCGACCAGCTCGCGCTGAAGGGCAGCGAGTGCCTGCGGGCGGCCGAGCAGGAAGTCGGTGAGAATGGATGCGTCGACGAGGATCAACGGCGGTCGCGCTCCTCGCGAAGGACGGCGGCGCTCGACGGCCCCGTGTACGGCGCGCGCTCGGCGATGCGCTGCGCGAGCTCGGGCACGGTCGGCAGACGCGCGATGTCGCTCATCCGCGCGAGCAGGAACTCGTTGAGGGATTGGCCGGCAAGCGCCGCCTGGGACTTCAGGCGCCGATGAACGTCATCGGGTACGCCGCGGACCTGTACGTTCGGCATCGCAAGACGATAGTA
>JALZJA010000439.1 GCA_030860005.1 Actinomycetota bacterium | reverse complement strand
GCGCGGAAGCGGTAGGGCTGCGAGGTCAGCGCGCCGACCGGGCACAGCTCGATGATGTTGCCGCTGAACGGCGCGACGTAGGGATGGCCGTCGAACGTCGAGACGTACGTGTCGGCGCTGCGCTCCTGGAGGACGAGCTGGTAGTCCTCGGCGATCTCCTGGCTGAAGCGCACGCAGCGGTAGCACAGGATGCAGCGCTCGCGGTCGATCGCGATGAGCGGCGAGAGCGCGAGCGGCTTGACGAAGTGGCGCTTGGGCTCGATGAAGCGCGAGCGGCCGGGGCCCCAGCCGAACGTGATGTCCTGCAGCGGGCACTCGCAGCCCTTGTCGCAGACCGGGCAGTCGAGCGGGTGGTTGATGAGCAGAAACTCGAGGACGGCCTCCTGGGCCTCCTTGACGCGGTCGGTCTGGGTGTTGACGACCATCCCGTCCTTGACCGGCGTCGAGCAGGCGGTCTGCAGCTTCGGGATGCCCTCGATCTCGACGATGCACATGCGACACGCGCCGACCGGCGCGCCGAGCTTGGGCTCGTAGCAGAAGTACGGGATCTCGACGTCGCCGTACTTCGCGGCGTCGACGAGCATCATCCCGCCCGGGGCGTTGACCTCGAGCCCGTCGATCGTGAAGGCGATCATCTGCGGCTTGGGCCTAGGCATCGGCGGCGGCCCCCTGGACGAGCAGCGGGTCGGGGTCGGGCGGCTCGTCGCCCCACGGGTTCTCCGCGCGCGCCGCCTCGATGTGGGCCTCGAACTCCTGGCGGAACTTGGCGACCATCGAGCCGATCGGCATCGCCATCGCGTCGCCCAGCACGCACAGGCAGTTGCCGATGATCTGCTCCTGGACGGAGGCCATGATGTCGAGGTCCATCGGCGTCGCGAGGCCGGCGTCGACGCGCTCGAGCATCGAGACCGTCCAGCGGGTGCCCTCGCGGCAGGGCGTGCACTTGCCGCACGACTCGTGCTCGTAGAACTTCGCGAGCTTCAGCGCGACGTCGACGACGGGCACCGAGTCGTCGACGACGATGATCGCCCCCGAGCCGAGCATCGAGCCGGCCTCGGCGAGGCTGTCGAAGTCGTACGGGACGTCGAGGTCGTCGCCGGTCAGCACGGGTGCGGACGATCCGCCCGGAAACCAGAACTTCACCTCGCGGCCGTCGGGCGGGCCGCCGGCCAGGTCGTAGATGAGCTCGCGCGACGGCGTGCCGAGCACGACCTCGTAGTTGCCGGGCCGCTGAACGTTGCCCGAGACCGACACGAGCTTCGTGCCGGTCGACGACTCGGTGCCGATCTTCGCGTACTCGGCGCCGCCCATCCGCATGATGTGCGGCATCGCCGCGAGCGTCTCGACGTTGTTGATCACCGTCGGCCCCTGGTACAGGCCCTGGTTGGCGGGGAACGGCGGCTTCAGGCGCGGGTTGCCGCGCTTGCCCTCGAGCGAGTCCAGCAGCCCGGTCTCCTCGCCGCAGATGTAGGCGCCGGCGCCGCGGTGCAGCACGAGCGAGAGATCGAAACCACTCCCGAGGATGTCCTGGCCGATGAAGCCCGCCGCCTGCGCCTCGAGCAGCGCCGCGTCGAGGATGTCGGCCTGCTCGACGTACTCGCCGCGGATGTAGATGAACGAGCGCGTCGCGCCCGCCGAATAGGCCGCGATGACGATGCCCTCGATGACCATGTGCGGGCTCTTCTGCATGAGCTCGCGGTCCTTGAACGTGCCCGGCTCGGACTCGTCGGCGTTGCAGACGAGGTACTTCTCGACGTTGGCGGCGGGGATGAAGGAGATCTTCTTGCCGGCCGGGAAGCCGGCCCCGCCGCGGCCGCGCACGCCGGAGGCCTGCAGCTCCTCGAGCACCTCCGCGGGGGTCATCTCAGTCAGCGCGCGGCGCAGCTGCTCGTAGCCGCCGCGGCGGCGGTACACGTCGATCGTGTTGAGCCCCGGCTCGTCGATGCCGGCGAAGAGGATCGTGTGGCTCACGCTATGACTCCGCGTCGGGTTCGGTCGGGGGATGCTCGATCGCGGCCGGTGGGCCGGGCGCCTCATCGGGGAGCACCGGGCCGTAGCTGGTCGGCGGCGTCGGCGTCGCCTCGCCCGGCACGGCGGTGCTCGGCTCCGCGGCGCTCGGGACCGCCGCCGTCGCGGCGTTCGGATCGGTGCTCTTGCGCAGCTTGAGCTGCTTGTTGGGCAGCGGCGGGAGGGCGGCGCGCGCCTGCTCGATGAGCTTGGGCACCTCGTCGAGGTCGATCGGACCGATGTAGACGCCGTCGACGGACGCCATCGGCGCGATGTCGCAGGCGCCAAGGCACTCGAACGAGCGCAGGTTGAACGTCTCGACGTCGTCGCCGATCTCCTCGCGCAGGCGCTCCATCAGCTCGTCCGCGCCGCACAGCGAGCAGGAGATGTTCGTGCACACGAAGATGTCGTGGCGCCCGACCGGGCTTGTCTCGAGCATGTCGTAGAAGGTCGCCACCGAGATGAGATAGCCGGGCGTCAGGCGCATGACGCAGGCGGCCTGCTCGATCGCCTCCGGCGAGCACCAGCCGTGGTGACGCTGCGCCGAGGCGAGCGCGGGGATCGTGGCGCTGCGGAAGTCGGGGTACTTCGCCATGTGCGCCTCGATCTCGGCGCGCAGCTCGGCGGGCACGGGCGTCGTCGCCGCGTCGGGGATCTCGGCCGGGTCCTTCGTGAGGTCGGCGGCGTCGTCCCAGCCGGGAACGCGCGAACCGTGCCCGAAGCGCGGGACCTGCGCGCCGCGGCGGCCGTGGGGATGGCCGTGGCCGGCCTCGGCGCCATGCCCGTTCGTGCTCACCGGTCGATCCCTCCGAGCACCGGGTCGAGCATCGCCAGCGTGGCGATGAGGTCGGCGATGTAGGTGCCCTCGGTCATCG
>JALZJA010000415.1 GCA_030860005.1 Actinomycetota bacterium | reverse complement strand
CCCGCGAGCTCGTCGTCACCGAGCGCGCGATCGAGAAGCACGTCACGAGCATCTTCTCCAAGCTCGGGCTCACCGCCGCCGAGGACGGTCACCGGCGGGTGCTGGCGGTGCTGCAGTACTTGCACGTTTGAGGTTTGCTGCCGCATCGGGCGCCGCGGCCCGCCACGGCCGGACCCGCGGCGGACTACTCCGCCCGCCGCACCATCGGCAGCCGGCTGCGCGTGCACAGCGCCGCCACGAGCGCCGCGAGCAGCGGGACCGCGATGCCGGTCGCGAGCACGTTGGACCATGGCACCACGAAGCTCGTCGCCCCGAAGGTCGATCGGGCCGTAAAGGACACGAACGTGCCAAGCGCGAGGCCCATCGCGCAGCCGAGCCCGCCGACCACGAGGGCCTGACCGGCGACCAGCGTCCGGCGCCGGTGCGGTGGCGCGCCGACGGCCGCGAGCGTCGCGAGGTCCGCGCGCCCCTCGGCGGCTGACAGCGCGACCGAGAGCGCCACGCCGAAGAGCGTCACGAGCGCGGAGATGAGTGCGACGACGAGCAGGATTCCGCTGTGGTCCAGCGTCGACGGCCCGCGCTCGACGTACGCGGTCGTCGCGTCGCCGTCCGCCTGGTCGAGGGCACGGTCGACCGCGGCTTGATCCGTGCCGGCGCGGAACCGCACGAGGACCGTCTCGGTCGTCGTCCCCCACCCCTGGGCACGGGCCACCGCGGGCGCGACGAGCGCAGCCGGCAGGGCCGTGTACGCCGGTCCGCGATCGACGAGGTGACCCGGAAGCCGCGTGTCACCGTCACGGCCGGCGATGAGAACCTCGCCCGCCCGGTCGAGCATCTTCGGACTGAAGACGAGCACCTTGCCCTGCTCCAGCGCGGCGCGGGCGGACGCGTCGAACCGGCCGTCTGACACCGTTTTCGCCAGCCCGCCTGACGTTGCGACGGCGAGTTCGATGCTGGGCGCGCCGGCGGCACATTCCCCCCGCCTGCGAAGCCGCTTCGGGCAGACGTCTTTGCCGCGCGCCAGCAGGGCGAGCGCCTCGCCGCGCGCCGTCAGCGATCGGACCGCGTCCGCCCGTCCGCCGGGCAGCTGCGCGGCCGCCCGATCGGCAACCGTGCGCAGGGCCTCCCCGCCGCCGTTGAAGCGCTCGACGGCCAGCACGCCGGCCGGAAGCCGCTCGACGTAGCGCTGCTCCTCGCCGCGCGAGACCCCGGCGACGACGAACGCCAGCACGATCGATCCCGCGACCGCGACGGTGATGGCGGCGATCGCCGGACCGGTGCGGTGGCGGTGGCGCGCGGCGTCGCGGGCGGCAAGCCGACCTGACAGCGGCAGCCGCGGACCGAGCCGCGCCAGCAAGCCGATCAGCGCCGGGGTGAGCAGCACGAGGCCGACGACGGCGAGCGTCCCGCCCAGCACGATGAGCGTGATCGCGTCCTCGGACGAGGGGGTCCCGACGGAAGCGCCGCCGGTCGCGACGGCGCCGAGCGCCCTCTCGTAGGTGGCGAAGTCGTCGGCCAGCAGCCGGTCGCCGAGCAGCCCGGCGAACGCTCCCGCGCCGACGAGCACGGATCCGATGAGCGTCGTGCGCCGTGTCACCGACCCAACAGGGCGAAAGCGCTGCGCGAGCGCGTCGACGGGTCGCATCCGCGACGCGCCGCGGGCGGGCACGATTGCCGCCGCGAGACCCGAGAACAGGCCCACGAGCGCGGCTGCGAAGATCTCCCACGGACCGTATCTCCACGTGACGACGGCCTCGTCCATGAGGTGCTCCCACAGCGGGCGCGCCGCGAACGCGAGCGTCGCGCCGATGGCGACGCCGATCGCCGCGCCGAGCGCGCCGAGCACGAGACCCTGCGCGAGCACGATGCGCTTCACGTCGCGCTCGCTGGCGCCGTTCGCCGCCGCCAGTCCGATCTCGCGCATCTGGCGGCGGGCGCCGACGGCGAACGCAGTGCCGGCCAGCAGGACGACCTCGAGCAGGCCGAGCCCGACGATGATCGCGACGAGGGCGGCGGCCCTCAGGGTGGCGCTGCTGGCGTCGAGCTCCACCCCGGAGGGCAGGATGAAGCTGCGGCGGGTGCTCAGCTCGAAGCCGCGGGCGTCGAAGCGCCGGTCGAGGCTGGCGGCCGACGTGCCCTCAGGAAGGTCGGCGAGCAGCTCGGAGCCGCCCTCGTTGAACTCTCCGTCGCGCTCGGCGGCCGCCCTCGCGACCGAAGGGCCCGGTGCGGCCACGAGCCGCTCGCACGACAGGCAGAACTGCTGGCGCACGAGGCCGGTGACGGTGACGCGTTGACCGTCCGCGAGGGTGATGGCGGCTTGCGGGCGCACCTCGTCGCCGTCCCCGAGAACGCCGAGCTTGTCGGCCAGCGACTTCGAGACGAGCACCTCGTCGGTCCGATCGGGCAGCGCACCGCTCACGAGCTCCGCCTCGTAACGGTGCAGCGGCTCGCCGGCGTCGGCGATGACGAGCTCGACGTTCACCCTGCCCTCGCCGCGACGCACGGCGATGTCGTTGACGTGCGGCTTGTCGACGGTGCGCGAGCCGGCCGGAAGCATCTCGCGCACACGCGTCCGCGCGTTCTCCGGAGCGGAGATCGTCGCATCGGCGGAGCCGATCTGCTGCTGGGCGTCCTGGTCGGGGGCGTTGAAGGTGCGCACGACGACGTCGACGACGGTGGCGCCGGCCACCGGGATGGCGACGAGCAGCGCCACGAGCAGCGAGCGCGCTGGGCTGCGCAGCACCGTGCGGCGGGCGATGCGAAGCGCGGGGCGCCAGGCGCTCATGCTGCACCGTTCGGGATCTGTGACGTCACCCGGACGTCGCCGCTCGCGGTGACGGGAGGGCGAAACACCTCGTCTGCCCCCGTGTCGTCGACGATCTCCCCGTCGCGCAGGAACACGACGCGGTCGGCCCAGCCCGCCAGCCGCGCCTCGTGCGTGACCAGGACCCCGCTTCCCCCGGCGTCGCAGCGCGCCCGCAGCAGCCGCAGCACCGACTCGCCGGCCTGGCTGTCGAGCGCGCCGGTGGGTTCGTCGGCGAGCACGAGCCGGCGTGGCCCGACGAGCGCGCGGGCGATCGCGACGCGCTGGCGCTGACCGCCCGACAGCTCGTCGGGGAAGCGGTCGGCCGCATCGTCCAGCCCGACCTCGTCGAGCGCAGCGACGGCCTCAACGTGGCTCTTGCGCGTCCCGGTGCCGTCGAGCTCGCGCGGCAGCGCGACGTTTTCCGCGGCGGTCAGCGCCGGGATGAGGTTGAAGTCCTGAAAGACGTAGCCGATGCTGCGCCGCCGTAGCGCGGCGAGGTCTCGGGCCGAGAGACGCGAGAGGTCGGTGTCCTCGACGAAGACCGCGCCGCTCGACACCGCATCGAGCCCGCCGGCCAGGTTGAGCAGCGTCGACTTTCCCGAGCCGGACGGTCCCATGACCGCGACCAGCTCACCGGGGGCGACGGCAAGGCTGATGCCGCGCAGCGCGTGGACGGCGGTCTCCCCCTTGCCATGCACGCGCGTCACGTCGCGCAACTCGAGGACGTACTGGCTCATGGTGCAACCTCCGTCGGGGTTGTCGTCGTGTCACGCCGCGCCTGCTGGCTCTGCGCAAGCTGCGCCTCGCAGTGGTCGAGCCAGCGGACCTCCGCCTCGGCCTGAAAGATCAACAGCTCGTTCATCAGCAGCCAGGCCGCGTCGGCGGTCTCGTCCGCCTGGGTCTTGAGGCGGGTCAACTCCCGCAGCGTGCGCAGCGTGGCGGTGCGCTGGGTCTGGACGACTCGCCGCACGTCCACCCCGGGCGTCGTCAGCGCCATCGCGAACTTGATCGCCAGCTCGTCGCGCGGGCGGCCCTCGCGCGCCAGCGGCGTCTCGAACCAGTCCTCCATCTCGGCACGACCGGTGTCGGTGATCCGGTAGGGCACTCGGCCTTCGCCGTCGGATGCGGCCGCGGGCTCGACGAGCCCGTCGCGCTCGAGGCGCGACAGGGTCGTGTACACCTGGCCGATGTTCAGCGGCCAGCTTGCGCCGGTCGAGGACTCGAACTCCGCGCGCAGCTGGTAGCCGTGGCGCGGGCCGCGCTCGAGAAGGGCCAGCAATCCGTGGCGAATCGGCATACATACCCAGTATGCATACGCAGTATGCGTGTGTCAACTTTACGCCTATCCCAACGCCGGCTCTGGCCGCGCTGCACGAACTCGCACCGCGAGGTGGTGCTACCCGCACCTCGAGACGCCGGGAGGCCCATCTGGGCGCAGCCCCCTTTCGCTGGAACGCTTCCGTTCATGCCATTGGCCCTCAGCCAACCACGAGATCGCGTCACCGCGTAGCGCTGATCGAGATCGTGTCCGAATGTCCGTAGCCATCACCAACGAGCCGGCGGCGATTGACCTCCTGCCCGATCGCCGCCGGCTCGGGCTGCGGCTCGCGCTCATCGGCGCCATGCTCGTGGGCCTCGCCGTCGCGATCGCCTCGCTGCCCGGCCTCGGCGAGGTCCGCGGTCGGCTGGCCGACGCCTCACCGGGTTGGCTCGCCGTCGCCTTGGTCGCGCAGGTCGGCTCCTGCCTGGCGTTCGTCGTCGCGTTCCGCGGCGTCTACTGCCGGCGCATGCCGTGGCGGCTGAGCTACGACGTCGGCATGGCCGCGCAGGGCACGAACGCGCTGCTGCCCGCCGGCGGCGCGAGCGGCCTCGCGCTCGCCGGATGGGCGCTGACCCGAACCGGCATGCCGGTCGCGCACGTCGCGCGCCGCACGGTCGCTCTGTACGTGCTGACAAGCGCCGTGAACTTCTTCACCGCCGTGCTCGCCGGCGGGCTGCTGGCGCTCGGCATCCTCTCCGGCGGCGACTCGCTCGCGCTGACCGCCGGCCCGGCGGCCCTTGCAGTCCTCTCGATCGCCGCAGCGCTTTCGCTGCCGCGGGTGCTCCGCGGCGGCCGCGAGCGTCGGCCCGATGGGCGCCTCACCCACCTGATCGCCTCCGGCTCGGCGGCGCTCGGCGGCGGGATCAGCGACGCCCGCGAGCTCGTGCGCTCGCGCAACCCGCTCGCGATCGGCGGCGCGGTCGGCTACATGACGCTCGACGTCGCGACGCTCGGCGCCGCGTTCGCCGCGATCGGAGACGTCCCCCCCATCGGCGTGCTCATGCTCGCCTACGTCCTCGGCCAGCTCGGCGGGCTCATCCCGCTGCCCGGCGGCGTCGGCGGCGCCGACGGCGGACTGATCGCCGCCCTCGTGCTCTACGGCACCCCGCTCGGCATCGCCGCTGCGGCGGTGCTCGCCTACCGCGCGTTCCAGTTCGGCCTGCCGGCGCTGCTCGGGGCGCTGGCGATGATCCGCCTGCCCGGCGTCCTGCGCCGCGCTCCGGACATCGGCAGCCCGTTCGAGCCGCTGCCC